>NZ_JAGYFZ010000084.1:0-26975 GCF_019946675.1 Pseudomonas sp. BF-B-15 | reverse complement strand
CGTCAGCCCAGTCACATCCGATGCTGACTGTATCGACGCCTTCGCGGGCAAGCCTCGCTCCTACAGGACATCATGCGATACATAGTTACCGCATCTCGCCGCCGGTCCCGCGTTAACCTGCGTTCATCTTATGGAAGAGAGAACGTCATGGACGACAACACCTCAGTGACATCCGCACAACCGGCTTACCTGCTGTCACCCGAACAGATCGCCGGTCCGTATTTTCGCAACCCGAAACTGATCAGACGAAACATCAGCGAAGGCCTGGACGGTATTCCGCTGGTGCTGCGATTGACGATCATCGATGCAATGACCCGTGAGCCCGTCAACGGGGCCATCGTCGATATCTGGCATTGCAATGCCCGCGGTGCCTATTCGGGGTGGAGCAAAGTCAACCCGGACAAGGAAGTCGATGTCGGCGATATCGGCGCGATCCCGCGTACCGACGACGAAACGTATCTGCGCGGCGGGCAATTCACCGACCAGAAGGGCATCGTGCGTTTCACCACGATCTATCCTGGGTTCTATGCCGGTCGCGCGCTGCACATACACGTCGCGATTCGAGTGACCGCCGGCAACAACTATCTCGAAGAGCGCCACGTTGCCTGGGTCGGCCAACTGTACTTCCCCGAAGTGGCCTCGCGCTCGGTGCTCAATGCCAGGGAATACAGCGGCCGAACCGTCACCGCGCTGACCAACGACGAAGACTATTTCTACACCAGCATGGGCGGCGAAGCCTCGACCCTGAACGTTCACACCCTCGGTCGAGATTCGAAAGAAGACGGTTTTTTCGGGCAGATGACCATTGGCATCGACACGTTCGCGATTTCATCACAGCTCAAGCCGGAGGACTTTGACAAGTACACCGTGTGATGTCAGCGCAGCTCGTTCAGTGCCTCGCTCAGCGCATCCATGTCTGCTGCAGTGGTGGTCAGCCCCGGCGTGATGCGGATGCACGGGCCACTCGCTGCGCCGCTGCGCACCACGGTAAACAGGTTGAAGTCCTTGAGCAGCCGCCCGGCCATCGCTTGTTGGTCGGCATGCCGGGTAAAGCGCATCGACGTGATGCCGCAATACAGTCGCGGATCGTCCGGGGTCATGACGTCGATGCCCGGCAAGTCACGTACGGCGCTGACCCAGCGGTTGCGCAGGTAATTGAGCCGGGCGCCCTTGGCGGCGGAACCGCCCATCGCCCGATGTTCTTCGAACACCAGCGGCAGGGTCAGCAACGCCGGGATGTTGGGTGTGCTGTACGGCGTGCGGGCGCGAATGTCGGTGATCGGGAAATGCATCTCGCCCATGTCCGGGTCGATGTCGGCAAGGCGCTCCGGGGCGATGTAGATGAAGCCCAGGGTCAGCGGCGCACCGATCCACTTGTGCAGGTTGAAACCGGCGAACGCGATGCCGAGGTCATCGAGGCTGAACTCGATCTGGCCGAGCGCATGGGCGCCGTCGAGGATCACGTCGATCCCGTGTTCCCTGGCGGCGGCCGCAATCGCCTGCACCGGCATCACCAGGCCGGTGCGGTGAGTGACGTGAGTCAGGGCCATCAATTTGAGCTTTGGGTAACGCACGAAGGCGTCGCGGTAAGTCGCCAGCAGGCTGTCGAAACTGGCGGGGTGGGCGTGTTCGATCTCGATCACTTCCACGCCGCGATGCCGGGCCAGCCAACGCATGGCGCCTTTGACCGTGTCGTATTCCAGGTCGCAGATCAGCACCTGATCACCGGGTTGCAGGCGATTGTAATTGCGGATCAGCGATTGCAAACCGTCCGAGGCGTTGCGGGTGAAGGCGACGGATTCGGTTGTTACGCCCATCAGGTCGGCGAGACGTTTCACGATCGCGAGGTTTTCACCCTGTTCGAAACGCTGGCGCACATGCACCGAGTTGCCGCGGTTGATGAGTTCGATGTTGCGCTGGTATTCCTCGATCACCGTGCGCGACATGCGGCCGAAGTAACCGTTCTCGAGGTTGATCGGGCCGGGTTCGACGGCATAGCGGTCGGCAAAGGTTTGCCAGAACATTTCATCACGGGCACGGCGGGTGTTATCGGGCATGGGGACGGCTCAGTGGCGAGGGGCGGGTTTGCCGTGTTTGGCGCGCAGCGGTTCAAGCAGTTCCGACAAGCCGTTGTGATCGATCTCCTGCATCAGGGCCAGCAGTCCGCCCAGTTCGCCATGGGGGAAACCTTCCCGGGCAAACCAGTTCAGGTAGGGGCCGGGCAGGTCGGCAATGATGCGGCCCTTGTATTTGCCGAAGGGCATTTCGCGGGTAATCAGCAGTTCGAGTTTTTCAGGGTTCATCAATCGATCGTCTTGATTCAACAGCCTTGGAAAATACAGGCATTCTGCATGCAGGCCAATTGACAGATCATGCAAAAAAAACGGATACAGATTTTCTCTTTAAAACTAAGTTGTTGAAAATTAACAAATAAATTATCAGTTCAAGGCTGGCATGCAGGGTGCAATACCTATTGCATCTTTCATCAACCCGCAAGGAATTGAAAAATGACCGACATTAATAAAGAAGCGATCTCTGTACTCAACGACCTGATTGAAACCAGCAAAGACGGTCAGGAAGGGTTCAAGACCTGCGCTGAAGACATCAAGCATCCAGAACTGAAAACACTGTTCATCACTCGCTCGACCGACTGCGCCACTGCGGCTTCCGAACTGCAGGCTGCGGTGCGTTCGATGGGCGGCGATCCGGAAACTTCCACCAGCGTCAGTGGTGACCTGCACCGCCGCTGGGTCGACGTGAAATCAGTATTCACCGGCAAGGATGAAGAAGCCGTTCTGAACGAAGCCGAACGCGGTGAAGACCATGCACTGAAGGCTTACCGGGAAGCCATCGAGAAAATCAACAAGCACAACCTGGTGGGCATTCGTGACCTGGTTGAACGTCAGTATCACGGTGTGCAACGCAATCACGATCAGGTGAAAGCCCTGCGCAACCAGGCTCGCGCACGCTCGTAAGCGCGTAAAGCCTGTCAAAAACGCCAGCCAGCCTGGCGTTTTTTTGTGCCTGGGTTTTAGCGCTGGACGCCTGATAGATAGCCAGCTAATAATTTGATTTACCGGTCACTTCGATGAACCCGACTATCGTTAAATCGTCCTTTCAAGAGTGCTTTACGTGCCTATCACTTTGCAGGCTTTATTCGCGCCTGACCGCCGCGCCTTGCAGTTCGCGATCAAGACGTTACTCGGTGGCGGCCTGGCATTGTGGCTGGCATTGCGCTGGGGCCTGGAGCAACCGGCCTGGGCGTTGATGACAGCGTTCATCGTCGCTCAACCGTTGTCCGGGATGGTGGTGCAAAAGGGTTTGGCGCGGCTGCTGGGGACGCTGATCGGGACGTTCATGTCGGTGGTGTTCATGGGCCTGTTCGCCCAGACGCCGTGGCTGTTTTTGCTGGCATTGGCGTTGTGGCTCGGGTTGTGTACGGCGAGTTCGACGCTGCTGCGCAGTGCCTGGTCCTATTCGTTTGTGCTGGCCGGTTACACGGTGGCGATCATCGCATTACCCGCCATCAGCCACCCGCTGACGGTGTTCGACCAAGCCGTGGCGCGCTGCACGGAAATCTGTCTGGGCATTCTCTGCGCCACCGCCGCCAGCGCGCTGCTATGGCCGATGCGGGTCGAGCGGCAACTGGCGGATCAGGCGCGAACGGCGTGGGAGAGTGGGAT
This sequence comes from Pseudomonas sp. BF-B-15, assembly GCF_019946675.1. Lineage (NCBI taxonomy): Bacteria > Pseudomonadati > Pseudomonadota > Gammaproteobacteria > Pseudomonadales > Pseudomonadaceae > Pseudomonas > Pseudomonas sp. BF-B-15. The sequence continues at coordinate 23,292 of NZ_JAGYFZ010000084.1, read as the reverse complement.
GAACGCCGCACGCGCAACCCTGGCCGGCGACGGTCAGGCGCGCAAGGGGCTGCTGGAAATCCTCGGTCGCATCGTCGCGGTGGATGCTCAGCGCGAACATGCCTGGTTCGAAGGCGGGCTGGGTCGGCAACGTGCGCGGGCCATCAGCGGATTGAGCCAGAAACTGTTGATGTTGCTGCGCATCGCACGCTCGGTGCGCCGGCAGTGGAAGCAGCTTGAACCGCAGGAAGCCGAGCAATTGATGCCGTGGATGAACGAGGTTCAGCAAGCGCTCGCCAGCCCGGACACCGCAATGCTGCAAACCTTGCGCCCGCGCTTGCTCGACGCCAGCCATGACCCGCAGATCAGCTCTGCGCAGAGTTACTGCCTGGTCCGTTTCACCCTGCTGATGGATACCGCGATGGCGGCGAGCGCGGCATTGACGGCGGTGGAGGAGGGCAAGGAAGCGGTCGACCCGCCGCGCACCCTGACACCGCATCGCGACCTGTCGTTGGCGCTGGTGTTCGGCGCGCGCAGTGCCTTGGCGTTTCTGGTGGTGTCGTGTTTCTGGCTGGCCACTGCATGGCCCGCCGCGTCGGGCGCATTGGTGCTGACGTGTGTGGTGTGCAGCCTGTTCGCCAGTCGCGAAAACGGCGCGCAAATTGGCATGAGTTTCATGCGCGGGATTTTTCTGGCGATCCCGGCGGCGTTTTTTGTCGGGCAGATTCTGCTGCCGCAATGGAGTGGTTTTGCGCTGCTCTGCATGGGCATGGGCGTGCCGTTGTTTTTCGGTGCGCTGGGCATGGCCAGGCCGCAGATCGGCGCCACGGCCACGTCGTTCTGTCTGCATTTCATCGTGCTGGTGTCACCGCTCAACGCGATGAAGTTTGATGTCGCGACGTTCTTCAACAGCGCTCAAGCCATGGTGGTGGGCGTCGGGGCGGCGGTGCTGGCCTTCCACTTGCTGATCCTGCGCAACCCGACGTGGCACGGTCGGCGTTTGCTGGCGGCGACCCTCGACGATCTGGTGCGCCTGACCCGACGCAATCTGCGCGGTGCCGAAAGCTGGTTCGGCGGACGCATGGCCGACCGCTTGCTGCAACTGGCGCGGCACTACCCGGAACTGCCGGAACCGGCGCGCAGCCGCTGGGACGACGGCTTGCTCGGTCTCGATATTGGTGACGAGCTGCTGCATTTGCGCTTGAGCCTGGCGGCGGCGCAGGCACCGGTCAATGCCGCGCAGCGGCGTTATCTCGAACAACTGGAAAACATCCTCGAACAAGGCCCGGCCGGCCACTGCGCGGATGCGCTGGAACAACCCAGCGAAGAATTCTTGAAAACCTTGTACGCGTTGCCACCCAGCGACCCGGTGAAACTGGCCCAGGGCGCGGTGCTGCAATTGCAGAACAGCTGGCGCGCCTGGTGCCATCAACAGGAGCAAAGCCATGGGCTTGCGTGAATGGTCGGTGGGCGGCGTGCTGCTCAGCCCGTTTCTGATTTATGTGGTGCTGGCGCTGCTGGTCACCGGGGTCTTGCGCCTGCTGCTGCGCCTGACCCCGGCCGGTCGCTGGATCTGGCACGAAGCGTTATTCGATTGCGCCTTGTACGTCTGTGTATTGACCCTGATCACCGTCGTCCTCGGACCTTTATAAGGAGTTGAACATGCGTACACCCGTGCGTGTCGCGGTAACCCTGTGCCTGGTGGCGCTGGCGATTTTTGCCGGTTTCCATTTGTGGCAGTACTACATGCTCACGCCGTGGACCCGGGACGCGCGGATTCGCGCCGACGTGGTGGTCATCGCCCCGGATGTGTCGGGCTGGGTGCGTGAACTCAAGGCCTTCGACAACCAGCCGGTGAAGGCCGGCGATCTGTTATTGAGCATTGACCGCGACCGTTTCGAAGCGGCGCTGGAGAAGGCGCAAGCGGTGGTGCAAACCCGTCAACAGCAACTCAACCTGCGTGAGCGCGAAGCCAGCCGTCGCGCCAGCCTCGGGCCGCAAGCGATCAGTGCCGAGCTGCGCGAAAATGCGCAAATCAACGCCGGCATCGCTCGTGGCGAACTGCGTGAAGCCCAGGCCGAAGCCAAGGTCGCCGAACTCAATCTTGCCCGCAGTCAGGTCCACGCACCCCGCAGCGGCCACATCACCAACCTGCGCCTGGCCCAGGGCAATTACGTGAATGCCGGGCAACCGGTGATGGCGTTGATCGATGATTCAACGTTTTATGTGCAGGCGTATTTCGAAGAAACCAAACTGCCGCGGATTCGCGTCGGCGATCCGGTGAAGGTCTGGTTGATGAGCGCGGGAGAGGCGCTGGAAGGGCAGGTGGAAAGCATCAGTCGCGGGATTACCGATCGCAACACCACGCCGGATGGGCAGTTGTTGGCAGAGGTGGAACCGACATTCAACTGGGTGAGACTGGCACAACGGATTCCGGTGCGAATCAAACTGGACAAGGTGCCCGAGGGGATCAATTTGAGTTCGGGGATGACGGCGAGTGTGCAGGTGCAGGAGGGGCGATAAGATCAAAAGATCGCAGCCACTGTAGGAGCCGGCTTGCTGGCGATGGGATCAACGCGGTTTCCCTGAGATACCGAGGCGTACGCATCGCCAGCAAGCCGGCTCCTACAGTTGAGCGCCGTACTCAGCCGATGCTGATCGCCGGCAGACTAGTCAACGTCACGGTCTGCTGTTTACGCGGCGCCAGAATCTCCGCCTCGCCATCCACCACCAACTCATCGCGCTGGTTGAACACACGGGTGGCAATGCGCACACGGAATTTCGGCAACTTCTCCAGAATCTCCAGGCGCACCGTCAGCGTATCGCCAAGCTTCACCGGCTTCTGAAAGCTCATCTGCTGACCGATATAAATAGTCCCCGGCCCAGGCAACTCGCAGGCAACTGCAGCGCTGATCAACGCGCCACTGAACATGCCGTGCGCGATGCGTTCCTTGAACATGGTGCCGGCGGCGAATTCGGCGTCCAGATGCACCGGGTTGTGGTCACCCGACATGGCGGCGAACAGCTGAATGTCACGCTCTTCGACCGTCTTGCTGTAGCTGGCGGTCTGGCCGACTTCGAGGGCTTCGTACGGGGTGTTGGTAACCTGGGTCATCTGTTTCAATTCCTGTGACAAATAAAAAAACCACAAAAAACTATTCGGATCGGGGCGGGCGGCGGTGGCTCAGGGCTTGTGCGATCCAGCCCAGCACATCGGCCGTCACCTCATCGCGGTTGCTCTCGTTGAACAGTTCGTGCCGTGCCTGCGGGTAAATCGTCAGTTGCAGGCTCTGGCTGCCCGCGGCGCGTAGCGCATCGGCCAGATCTTTCAGACGCTTGCCTTCGCTCACCGGATCACATTCACCGCCTATCACCAGCAACGGCAGGCCCGGATCGATCTGAGCGAGATTGGACGCTTTGCTGATTTGCTGCAAGCCGCCGAGCAAATCGATCCACAGTTGGTTGGTGCAGCGAAAGCCGCAGAGCGGGTCGTTGGCGTACAGATCGACCTCCGCCGGGTCGCGGCTGAGCCAGTCGAACCGGGTGCGGGCGGGTTTGAAGGCCTTGTTGAACGAGCCGAACGACAGCCATTCGATCAGCGCGCTGCGGCCCTTCGGCCCTTGGCGCAGTCGTTCCAGGCGGGCAATCTGCCGCGCCGCGCGATAAAGCGCCACGGGCTGGAAGTTCGAACCGCTGAGCACCGCGCCGTGCAGGCTGGCGCTGTGATGCAGCAGATAAGCCTGGGCGATGTAGCTGCCCATGCTGTGGCCGAGCAGCACGATCGGTACGCCGGGATGATGCTGGCCAATGTGCTGATTGAGGCTGGCGAGGTCGCCGACCACCTTGCACCAGCCATCGTCGTCGGCGAAATGACCGAGTGTCCCGTTTTCGGCAGTTTTGCCATGTCCACGCAGGTCCGGCGCGTACACACCGTAGTCCTGTGCGCAGCACTTTTCTGCCAGGCGCGCATAGCGACCGCTGTGTTCGGCCATGCCGTGGGCCAGCAGGATCACCGCTTTCAACGGCGCTGCGGGCAGCCACTGGTTGACGAAGAGGCGGCTGCGGTCACTCGCGGTCAGCCAGAAGGTGTCGTGGATCATGGCGATTCCTTTGCATGGGCTCGGCCCATTGTATAGCGCATCCTGCGCTTGCCGTCTGATCAGGCCGCACCACGGCACCGAGATTCACACGGTCAATGACGGTTGTTGGCATATTTGCCTGATTCGCCATAGCTGCTAGTGTCCGTGAAGCTCCGCTTTTTCAAAGGTGACACAAAAGCGGCCCCGGATAGGTTCAGGTAAAGAGGACAAGAACAATGCAACCTGATTTCTGGAATGACAAACGCCCGGCCGGCGTACCCCTGGACATCGAACAAGGGGCTTACAAGTCGGTGATCGAGGTGTTCGAGCGTTCCTGCAAAAAATTTGCTGACCGCCCGGCCTTCAGCAACATGGGCGTCACCCTGACCTACGCCGAACTGGAACGCTACAGCGCCGCGTTCGCCGGTTACCTGCAAGCCCATACCGACCTGGAGCCCGGCGATCGCATCGCGGTGCAGATGCCCAACGTCCTGCATTACCCGATTGCCGTGTTCGGTGCGTTGCGCGCCGGGCTGATCGTGGTCAACACCAACCCGCTGTACACCGCGCGGGAAATGCGTCATCAGTTCAAGGATTCCGGTGCCCGGGCACTGGTTTACCTGAACGTATTCGGGCAGAAGGTCCAGGAAGTGCTGGCCGACACCGACATCCAGTACCTGATCGAAGCGAAAATGGGCGACCTGATGCCTGCCGCCAAGGGCTGGCTGGTCAACACCCTGGTCAGCAAGGTCAAGAAAATGGTCCCGGACTACGCCTTGCCGCAGGCGATCTCCTTCAGGAGCGCGCTGCGTCTGGGCCGGGGGCTGGGCATCAAGCCGTTGAACGCCGGCCTCAACGATATTGCCGTGCTGCAATACACCGGCGGCACCACCGGGCTGGCCAAGGGCGCAATGCTGACCCACGGCAACCTGGTGGCGAACATGCAGCAGGCACGCGCCTGCCTCGGCCAGTTCGGCGCTGACGGTCAGCCGTTGTTGCGCGAGGGGCAGGAAGTGATGATCGCGCCGCTGCCGCTGTACCACATCTATGCATTCACGGCGAATTGCATGTGCATGATGGTGACCGGCAACCACAACGTGCTGATCACCAATCCACGAGACATCAAGGGCTTTATCAAGGAGCTGAAAAACTGGCGGTTCTCGGCGTTGCTGGGGCTCAACACGCTGTTCGTCGCGTTGATGGACCACCCGGACTTCAAGACCCTGGATTTCTCCAGCCTCAAGCTCACCAACTCCGGCGGCACTGCGCTGGTCAAGGCCACCGCCGAGCGCTGGGAGCAACTGACCGGTTGCCGCATCACCGAAGGTTACGGCCTGACCGAAACCTCGCCGGTGGCCTGCACCAACCCGTACGGCGACAAATCGCGGATCGGCACGGTCGGCCTGCCGGTGCCGGGCACCACGCTGAAAGTCATCAACGACGAAGGCGTCGAGCAACCGTTGGGCGAGCGCGGCGAACTGTGCATCAAGGGCCCGCAGATCATGAAGGGCTACTGGCAGAAACCCGAAGCCACCGCCGAAGTGCTGGATGCCGAAGGCTGGTTCAAGTCCGGCGACATCGCGGTGATCGACCCGGACGGTTTTGTGCGCATCGTCGATCGCAAGAAAGACATGATCATCGTCTCGGGTTTCAACGTGTACCCGAACGAAATCGAAGACGTGGTGATGGCTCACCCGAAAGTCGCCAACTGCGCCGTCATCGGTGTGCCGGACGAACGTTCGGGCGAGGCGGTGAAGTTGTTTGTGGTGGCGCGTGAATCGGGGGTCAGCCTTGAAGAGTTGAAGGCTTACTGCAAGGAAAACTTCACCGCGTACAAAGTGCCCAAGCACATCGTGTTGCGTGAGTCGTTGCCGATGACGCCGGTGGGCAAGATTCTGCGGCGGGAGTTGCGGGATATCGCGTAACCGATAAATGGCCGCGCTTCGCGCGGTTCGCGGGCAAGCCTCGCTCCTACAAGGTCAGTGTTGTTCATAAGGTCATGAACGACACAAAACCTGTAGGAGCGAGGCTTGCCCGCGAAGCTTTTAAGGCGGAAGCCCCGTTTTTCGGGGCTTTCAGCGACATATAGGTTTTTTGCTCTAAAATGACCGCTTGTCATTCTTGAGTCACTAATGTGACTGTAGAGGCCGCTTTTGGCTCTAGTCGGCCCTTGGCAAAGCTGCTACTCTCGGCGCGCTTTGTGACCTCTCGGCCTCTGTAAAAAGCCCAGACTCACCAATAATCAAACACCAATAATAATCGCATCAAATGCGGTATTTGAATTCGCGTTGCTGAGGAGTGGGCTTCCATGATCGAAGACTTCTGGAAGGATAAGTACCCTGCCGGGATTGCTGCCGACATCAATCCGGACGAGTATCCGAATATTCAGGCAGTGTTGAAACAGTCCTGCCAACGCTTCGCCGACAAGCCGGCATTCAGTAACCTGGGCAAGACAATCACCTACGGTGAACTGTACGAATTGTCCGGTGCCTTTGCCGCTTACCTGCAACAGCATACCGACTTGCAGCCGGGCGATCGAATCGCCGTGCAACTGCCCAACGTCTTGCAGTACCCGGTCGCTGTGTTCGGTGCCATCCGCGCCGGGCTGATCGTGGTCAACACCAACCCGCTGTACACCGCGCGGGAAATGGAACACCAGTTCAACGACTCCGGTGCCAAAGCCCTGGTCTGCCTGGCCAACATGGCGCATCTGGCCGAGGCCGTCGTGCCGAAAACCGGCGTCAAGCACGTCATCGTCACCGAAGTCGCCGACCTGCTGCCGCCGCTCAAGCGCCTGCTGATCAACAGCGTCATCAAGTACGTGAAGAAGATGGTCCCGGCGTATCACCTGCCCAAAGCCATCAAGTTCAACGACGTGTTGAGCAAGGGCCATGGCCAGCCAGTGGCTGAAGCCAACCCGGCCAGCAGCGACGTGGCAGTGCTGCAATACACCGGCGGCACCACCGGCGTGGCCAAGGGCGCGATGCTGACCCATCGCAACCTCGTCGCCAACATGTTGCAGTGCAAGGCGCTGATGGGTTCCAACCTGAATGAAGGTTGCGAGATCCTGATCACGCCGCTGCCGCTGTACCACATCTATGCCTTCACCTTCCATTGCATGGCGATGATGCTGATCGGCAACCACAACATCCTGATCAGCAACCCGCGCGACCTGACGGCGATGGTCAAGGAACTGTCGAAGTGGAAGTTCAGCGGCTTTGTCGGCCTGAACACGCTGTTCGTGGCCCTGTGCAACAACGAAGGCTTCCGCAAGCTGGATTTCTCGGCGCTGAAAGTCACCCTGTCGGGCGGCATGGCCCTGCAACTGGCCGCGGCCGAACGCTGGAAAGCGGTCACCGGTTGCGCTATCTGCGAAGGTTACGGCATGACCGAAACCAGCCCGGTGGCCACCGTGAACCCGATCCAGAATATCCAGATCGGCACCATCGGCATTCCGGTGCCGTCGACCCTGTGCAAAGTCATCGACGATGCCGGCGTTGAACAACCGTTGGGCGAAATCGGCGAACTGTGTGTGAAAGGTCCGCAGGTGATGAAGGGCTACTGGCAGCGTCAGGAAGCCACCGACGAAATGCTCGACAGCGAAGGCTGGTTGAAGACCGGTGACATCGCGCTGATCCAGCCTGACGGCTACATGCGCATTGTCGATCGCAAGAAAGACATGATCCTGGTGTCCGGTTTCAACGTGTACCCGAATGAGCTCGAAGCCGTGCTCGCGACCCTGCCGGGCGTGCTGCAATGCGCGGCCATCGGCGTGCCGGACGAAAAGTCGGGCGAGGCGATCAAGATTTTCATCGTCGCCAAACCGGGCGTGACCCTCACCAAGGAGCAAGTGATGGAGCACATGCGTGCGAACGTCACCGGCTACAAAGTGCCGAAAGCCGTCGAGTTCCGCGATGCGCTGCCGACGACCAACGTTGGCAAGATCCTGCGTCGGGAATTGCGTGATGAAGAGCTGAAGAAGATCAACGCGAAGAAAGTAGGCGCGTAACAAACAAAAGCCCCGCAGATGCGGGGCTTTTTGTTGGACCTGTAGGAGCCGGCTTGCCGGCGATAGCGGTGTGTCAGTAAATATTGATGTGCCAGATGTACCGCCATCGCCGGCAAGCCGGCTCCTACAATGTTATTGGCGGAACGGCGCGAAATTGACGTTGGTGCCCGCCGGGCGCATGTCCTGCAGGTACGAATCCTTGTCCGCACTCAGTTCCAGGCTCAGCGCAGCCTTGCGCTTGCCCTGGTTACGCACCACCAGCCCTTCGAGCTTCTCGCGCAGGAACACCGTCGGCACTTTCAGGTGCAGCAGTTCGTCGGTGTCCGGCGTGTGCATCAGCAGGTGAATCCATTCGTACTGACCAATGGCCAGGCGCGCCACCGGGAGATCGAACCACCAGATGTTGCGGTTACGGTTCAATTCGGCGAAATGGCAGTTGTTGACGCCAAGCACAGCACCGCCGAGTTCCTGGTTTCTGCGGGCAATGGCCTGCTTTTTATCGAGTTTCATAACATTCCTACGGGATTGGATCTTCAGGGCCGTGGCCTGAATACGTTGCGCATTCTCGGGGGTTGGTCGGCAAACATAAAGCCCAACCTGCACGGAACGATGAAATGTCGTTTTTGTGTCAGTCTGAACTTGCACACGGAAATTGTTTCAAAGTCGCCAAGTAGGCTACTTTGATGTAGAAAACGGCCCCTGAGTCGCCACGACTTCAACCCCATTGCGGCGAAAGGAGACGCTAATGATTTTCCCGGACATGAAAGGTGTGCCCCTCCATCGCGTGATGGTGCGCACGGTCACCGAGTTCGTCGCCGACGAGATGTCGACCTATGCCTCGGCGTTGGCCTATCAAATGCTGTTTTCGTTGTTTCCCTTCATTCTTTTTCTGATTGCCCTGATCGGTTTCCTGCACCTGCCGGACTTCTTTTCCTGGCTGCGCCTGCAATCGGAACTGGTCCTGCCGCCCCAGGCGCTGGAGCAGGTGAACCCGGTGATCGACCAGCTCCAGCAATCCAAGGGGGGCTTGCTCTCGGTCGGTATCGTCATCGCACTGTATACGGCCTCGGCCGGCGTGCGACTGATGATGAGCGCGATGAACGCCGCGTATGACGTGGTCGAAGGCCGGCCGTTCTGGAAGCGTTTTCCGCTGTCGGTTTTCTATACGATCGGCATTGCCGGGATGTTGCTGATTGCCGCCGCACTGATGGTGCTCGGGCCGCAAGTGATGGGCTGGATCGCCGCGCAGGTCGGCCTTGAAGACTTTATTGTCACGGTCTGGACCATCGCTCGCTGGCCGGTCATCGTGATCCTGATGATGATTGCCGTGGCGCTGATCTATTACGTCATGCCCGACGTCAAACAGGAGTTTCGTTTCATCACCCCAGGCTCGGTGCTGGCGGTGGTGGTGTGGATCATCGCGTCGTTGGGCTTTGCGTTTTACGTCAAGACCTTCGCCAACTACAACGCCATGTATGGCAGTATCGGCGCGATCATCGTGCTGTTGCTGTACTTCTACATTTCCGCGGCGGTGCTGTTGCTCGGCGCGGAAATGAATGCGGTGATCGAACACATGTCGACCGAAGGCAAGGACCCTGGCGAAAAGGTCCCCGGCGAGCACGGTCCTGTCCACGAAGAGAAACATCACGTTTCCGGACTGGGCCGGGATCACTCGGTGAAACCACCCACTGACGAAGTCATCAAATGATCCGTGAAATCCTGAAAATGGGCGACGAGCGCCTGCTGCGCATTGCGCCGCCGGTCCCCGCCGAGATGTTCGACAGCCCCGAGCTGTGGCAACTGATCGACGACATGTTCCAGACCATGGAAAGCGTCGGCGGGGTGGGCCTGGCCGCGCCGCAGATCGGCGTTGACCTGCAACTGGTGATCTTCGGCTTCGAGCACAGCGAGCGTTATCCGGACGCTGAAGCGGTGCCGCAGACGATCCTGATCAATCCGCTGATCACGCCGTTGAGCCCGGTGATGGAAGAGGGGTTTGAAGGCTGCCTGTCGGTGCCGGGATTACGCGGCGCGGTGAGTCGGTATCAGCAAATTCGCTATGAAGGTTTTGACCCGAAAGGCGAGCCGATCGTGCGCATCGCTTCGGGGTTTCACGCCCGTGTGGTGCAGCACGAATGTGATCACCTGATCGGCCGGTTGTACCCGTCGCGGATTACCGACTTCAGTAAATTCGGGTTCACCGAAGTGATGTTTCCGGATCTAGATCCCAACGCCGACGATTGACCTCACCGTCAAACCCTGTAGGAGCGAGCCTGCTCGCGATTGCGGCGTGTCAGTCACCAAAAGTATTGACTGTCACGGCCTCATCGCGAGCAGGCTCACTCCTACAGTTGATCTTCATGTCTATCCAACCGGCTCCAGCCCCATCGCAATCATCGGTTTGCTGCGCGCATAACGGCTCAAGCGTTCGACCATCGCGTATGGCATGGGCGGATCGAAGGTAAACCCGCGACGCTCATAAAAACCCCGCAAGTCCGGGTGGCAGAACAGCCACACCGGTTGGTCGAGACCGTTCACCGCTTCGGCAATCAGCGCCGCTGCGATCCCTTGTTCACGACAGGCCGGGTCGACAAACAAACCAGTCAACCAATGCCCGCCCGAGACCGGACGCAAGCACAGCGCCGCAATGATCTCGTTGCGCCGGGCCACCCACAATTGAGCGTCGCGGACCGCTTTCATCGACGATTGGTGAGCGCGATAAAACTTGTTCATCAGGGGCCATAACGGCTCGTCGAGCAAGGTGTATTGAGTGTCGGTCATGGGGCGGGTCTGTGTGTGCGCAAAGCGGGCGATTATAAAAGAACGGGCGGCCGGGGATAGGTGTATACCTGATCTCACATCCCGTATGAGTGGAGTACGTATCATGGCCAAAGGCATGGATTCAAAAAAAGCAGCGAAGAAGAAACCGGCGAAAACCGCCGATGAAAAACGCGCGGACAAGAAGGCCAAGAAGGTGGGTGTGTTCGGCCATTAAGCGGTAAGCATGAAACGCACGCCCCCCTGTAGGAGCCGGCTTGCCGGCGATGGCCCTTAACGATGACGCGTTTACATAGAAAAAAACGCGGTGTCTGAGAGTCCATCGCCGGCAAGCCAGCTCCTACAGGAGGGGGGCAAAATAATCTGCAAGATTTCCCGATGCCATTGCACAGAAGGGGACTGGTCCCCGATCTGAGCAACGCCATGCCCCATTACTTCGATAGTGCCCACCGAGAAGAAATCGAAACCCTGCGCCAACGCCTGACCGCTCGCACCGAGTGGCCGACCTGGTTGCTGCTGATCGGCGTGTACGGCGGCTGGTTCGGCATCATGCTGGCCAGCAATCGATTGGGCGTCTGGTGGAGCACGTTGCTGCTGATTCCGCTGGTGGTGCTGTGGTTGTCGGTGCAGCACGAATTGCTCCACGGTCATCCCACCCGCTGGACCACGCTGAACAAAATCCTCGGCTACGCACCGTTCGCCGTCTGGTACCCCTACACGTTGTATCGCGACAGCCATCTGCTGCATCACCGCGACGAAGACCTGACCTTGCCGGGCATCGATCCGGAAAGCCGTTACCTGAGTGCCGAGCGGTGGCAGGGCAGTTCCGTGTTCGAACAGAGCCTGCATTGGTTGAACAAAACCGTACTCGGACGCTTCATCATCGGTGCGCCGCTGGCCTTGCTGGCGCTGGCGCGCGAAGAACTGCTGCGCCTGAAATCGGGTGATCGTCAGGCCTGGTTGATGTGGCTGACCCACGGCGCACTGACCGTGTCGATGTTGCTGTTCATCGCCCATTACAGCGTGGTGCCGGTGTGGCATTACCTGTTGCTGATCAGCGTGCCGGCGCTGTCGATTGCAATGATCCGCTCCTACTATGAGCACCGTCCCCATGCGCAACCCGAGCAACGCACCGTGCTCAATGAAGCCGGCTGGCCATGGCGCTGGCTGTTCCTGAACCTGAATTTTCATCTGGTGCATCACGACTTGCCGGGTCTGCCCTGGTACGACTTGCCCCGCGCCTACCACGCGCGCCGCGAGCAATGGGTGGCGCGCAGCGGCGGGTTTCTGGTGCAGGGTTATGCTCAGTTGTGGCGTGAGAACGGGATAAAGGCGATCGACAGCCCGAAACACCCCTTCCACTGATTGCCAATACATTCCCCTGTAGGAGCCAGCTTGCTGGCGATGGCGGTGTGTCATGTTGCATTGATGGGACTGATACGCCGCCATCGCCGGCAAGCCGGCTCCTACAGTAGATGTTTGTTGTTTGAGAGATTTTGATGACTCAACACATCACCGAATTACTGATGTACGTCGCCCCCGAACCCATCCGCCAGGCCAACGAGCGTTGGCTGACGCGAATCCTCGAACGTCTGGGCGCCACCCGCCGCAACGCCGAAGGGCTGTCGCTGATGGACCTGTGGCTGTCCCCGCAGTTGCTGCTGACCCAAACCTGCGGCTATCCGCTGATGACCGCATTGCGCGGCCAGGTTCGGGTTATCGGCCGGCCTCGTTACGAACTGCCGGACAGCAGCAGCGGCAACCATTGCAGCCTGCTGCTGAGCCGTGCCGATGATTCACGCCGGACCTTGCCCGCGTTTTTCGGCAGCCGTGGCGTGATCAACGGCGAAGACTCCAACAGCGGCATGAACCTGCTGCGTCAACGAATCGCGCCGTTGCACCGCGACGGGCAGTTCTTCGCCAGCGTCGGCATCAGCGGCAGCCACCGCGAGAGCCTGCGCTGGCTGCGTGAAGATCAAGCCGACCTCGCCGCCATCGACAGCGTGACCTTCGCCTACCTGGCGCGGCACGCCGAAGAGGACGTGGCGGGATTGCGCGTGGTGGTGCGTAGCGCGTTCAGCCCGACCTTGCCGTATATCACCGTTGCGACGGCGACCGATGAACAGGTGGAGGCGCTGCGGCAGGTGATGAACGAGACGCTGCGGGAATTGCCCGATGTCGCCGAAATCCTCGGGTTGCACGAGGTGTTGCCGGCCAGCGAGAGCGACTATCAAATCGTTCTCGATTATCAGCAGGAAGCCGAGGCGTTGGGGTTTGGGCGGTTGCGTTGAGTAGAGATCGCCTTCGCGGGCAAGTCGGACCGCCGCACCGCTCGCTCCTACAGGTCTAGCGCTGCACCTGTAGGAGCGAGGCTTGCCCGCGAAGGCAATCTATCAAACATAACGTTAATTCCTTGATGGAATATAAAAATGCATTTTAAGTATTATTAAAGAATAAGGCTCCTTGCTAGGATTCGCCTCACCGGACCACCGGACATTCAGCGACCCTAACCCTTGGAGCCTCTATGTCCGGCACCGACGTATCCCATCGAAACGATGTGGGCGGATTGTTCCGCGCCCATTACCCCTGGCTGTGCGCTCGGTTGCGCCAGTTTCTCGGGGCCAGTTCCAGCGTCGAAGACATCGCCGCCGAGACCTTCGTGCAACTGCTCGAATCGCCGGGTCTGACCCCGATCCGCGAGCCCCGCGCCTTGCTCACCACCATCGCCCGCCGGTTGATTTATCAGCTCTGGCGCCGTCGCGATCTGGAGCGTCAGCACCTCGATCAACTGCAACACCTCGATCAGCCCCAAGCGTCCTCGCCCGAGGAATTGCTGCAACTGACTCAGGCGTTGCACCGCCTCGACCGAACGCTTGAGCGTTTGCCGGGCAAAGTCCGGGCGACGTTTCTGTTGTCGCGCATCGATGGCCTGACGTACCCGCAAATCGCTGCCGAACTGGGCATTTCCCAGCGCTCGGTCAGCGTCTACATGACCCGCTCCCAAGCGTTGTGCGCCCAGCACAGCGCCAATGAACCCTTGCACCAGAGGTCCGCATGAAATCGATCAAAACCCTGCTCGGCAGTTCGCTGCTGGCCCTGAGCCTTGTGGCGACCCACGTTCCCGCCGCGGAACAAACCAAGCCGATCCACTTTGGTGACATCACCTGGGAAAGCGGCAGCCTGATCACCGAGATCCTGCGGCTGATCGTCGAAAAAGGTTACGGCTACCCGACCGACACTTTGCCGGGCAGCACCGTCAGCCTCGAAGCGGCATTGGCCAAGAACGACATTCAAGTGATCGGCGAAGAGTGGGCCGGGCGCAGTCCGGCGTGGGTCAAGGCGGCGTCGGAAGGCAAAGTGTTCGGGCTGGGCGACACCGTCAAAGGCGCCACCGAAGGCTGGTGGGTGCCGGAATACGTGATCAAGGGCGACCCGGAGCGCGGGATCAAACCGCTGGCGCCGGAGCTGAAATCCGTCGCCGATCTGGCGCGCTACAAAGACGTGTTCCGCGACCCCGAAGACCCGAGTCGCGGACGCTTCCTCAACAGCCCGACCGGCTGGACTTCGGAGATCGTCAACAGTCAGAAACTCAAGGCCTACGACCTGACCACCAGCTTCGTCAACTTCCGCACCGGCTCCGGCGCGGCGCTGGATGCCGAAGTGGCCTCGTCGATCCGTCGCGGCAAACCGGTGTTGTTTTACTACTGGTCGCCGACGCCGCTATTGGGGCGCTTCAAACTGGTGAAACTCGAAGAGCCGCCGTTCGACGCCGAGGCCTGGAAGACCCTGGCCGATGCCAACAACCCAAACCCCAAAGGCACGCGCTCGATGCCGGCGAGCTTGGCGATCGGCGTGTCTGCACCGTTCAAGACGCAGTATCCGGACTTGGTGTCGTTCTTCGAGAAAGTCGATTTCCCGATCGATCTGCTGAACCAGACGCTGGCGCAGATGAGCGAAAAACGCCAGCAACCGCGTCAGGTGGCGGAAGCGTTTTTGCGCGATCAGCCGCAGATCTGGAAGGGTTGGGTGCCGGGTGAGGTGGCGACCAAGGTGAGTGCAAGTTTGTAATTTTTCGGCGTCTGTTACATCGATTTCGCGGGCAAGCCTCGCTCCTACAAAGGTATCGTTAATCCTGTAGGAGCGAGGCTTGCCCGCGAATCAATCTAAAACCTTACACCAACTCCACGGCCAACGCCGCTTGCACCGCCGGGCGCAAAACAACCCGCGCCTGAAACCGCATCAACGCCGGCCACTGATCCAAATCTATCGCAAACAATGGCGCCCACCGCAACACCGTAAACAAGTAAGCATCCGCAACGCTGAACCCACCCGCCAGCAGATAATCCTGGCGCTCCAGCGTCTGACACAACACCGCAAAGCGCTTGAACAATTTCTCCTTGATCAGCGCTTTCACCTCCTCGGGGAACTGCGCGTTGAACAGCCAACCCAGCCCGCCATGAATCTCCGTCGAAACGAAATTCAGCCACTCCTGCAACCGCACTCGCTCGAACGTCCCGTTCACGGGCGCCAGGTTCGCCTCGGGTCGCAGGTCCGCCAGGTATTGCAGGATCGCCGGGCCTTCAGTCACCACGTCACCGTTGTCGAGTTGCAGCGCCGCGACGTAACCCTTCGGGTTGATTGCGAGGAAATCGGTACCGTTCGCGGTCCGTTTGGTGTGGTTATCGACGCGGATCAACTCGAACGGCAGGTCCAGTTCACGCAGCACAATGTGCGGTGCCAGCGAGCAGGCTTGAGGGGCGTAATACAACTTCATCGGCAGGGCTCTGGTTGGGGATTTGCGCCAGTGTCATAGTGCGCGGCGCCCTCGGTAAAATTAATCTTTCAGAAAACTGCCATAAGGAAAGCTACTGCAATGATGAATCTGATGCACTGGCGAATGGTGGTGGCAGTGGCCGATACGGGCAACATTACCCGCGCAGCCGAACGGGTCGGCATGACCCAGTCAGGCGCGAGCCAAGCGTTGGCGCTGATCGAAGAAACCCTCGGCGTTCAGCTGTTCACTCGGGAGAATCGCCAAACGCTGCCGACCGCTATCGGCCTGCCGGTCATCGAGCAGGCCCGGACCATGCTCGGCGCCCTGGAAAACATCCGCAGCACCGTCGATGCCGCGAAAGACATCCAGCGCGGGACGATTCGCCTGGCGAGTTTTCCCATGGTGCTGGCAACCTTTCTGCCGCCGCTGCTGCGCACATTCAGCCGGCTTTACCCCGGCATTCAGGTGGTCGCGCTGGAAGTCAGCGACGATGAAGTGGAAGCACTGCTCGGCGCCGGCCTGGTGGATGTGGGTGTGGTGCTGAACCCGGCGCCGGAGCGCAATGCCGGGCGTTTGGGGTGCGATGCCTGGGTCGCGGTGTTGCCCGGTGGCCATCCCTTGGCACGCCGCTCGATTGAGCAAGGCGTCACCCTCGCGGAGTTGGCAGACCAGCCGTTTGTGCTGGCCACGGGTGGCTGTTCGACCAACGCCCGCAGCCTGGCCGCCGATGCCGGTCTGCAATTGCGCGACGTTCGGGTCGAGGTCCGCGAGTGGAGCAGTGCGTTCACGCTGGTGCGCGAAAACATCGGGGTCACCCTGGTGCCGGAAATGACCTTGCCCAGCCATCTCCAGGGGCTGCGTGTGGTGCCGGTCAAACCGCGTATCGATCGTGAGTTTGCCTTGGTGGTCGCCGCAAACAAACAACCCTCGGCAGCGGTGCAGGCGTTGTTGAGCATGCTGGCTGAACACTGAATCAAGCTGAACCGTTTTTGTCCTCAATACTGGCCGACTAGTGGCCTTGCAAGCCTATTGCGGCTGGCTATGCTCAGTCCTGACGAACCATGTCGGTCGCCATGTGAAGGCCGGCATGCACGCTTCAGAGTGCGCACCCCAAGGCACCGATGCGAGCGGCAAGGAGTTTTACGATAAAGGGAGTTACTTATGAAAACGTTAGGGCTGGCCCGGTCCCGGGCTATCAAGAGACGGATGTCTTGATAAGAGCGTTGCCACATGGACTCTCCGATTCAACATCATTGATCACCTGACAGTTCCTCCCGTGGAGGAATGCGTGTGCCTGTTCCATGGAACGTTGTGGTGGATACGTTGAAAGACCGAAGAACTTTCATCAATCAAACGACCGCGCTTAGGGTGATACGACCATGTTTAACCTACATCACAAGGCTGACCTGCAGGAAATCGAGCGCTACAGCTGTGCGCTGACCGAGGCCAACGCCAAGTTGGCGGCCGTCAGTCGTTCGATGGCGATGATTGAGTTCACCCCTGACGGCATCGTGCTCGATGCCAACGACAACTTTTGCAAAGCCATGGGTTACAGCGCCGAAGAAGTGCGCGGCAAACATCACCGGATCTTTTGTGAGGAAACGTTTTATCGCAGCGAAGCCTACGCCAAATTGTGGCGTGACCTGGCCCGTGGCGAGTCGCTCAGCGGGACTTTCCTGCGCTTGAACAAGGGCGGCAAGGAGATCTGGCTCGAAGCCAGTTACATGCCGGTTTTCGGTCCCGACCGGCAAGTCAGCAGTGTGATCAAAGTCGCCACCGACATTACGGACAGGGTGAACAAGGAACACGAAAACGAAAGCATGCTCGCGGCAATCGGTCGTTCGATGGCGGTGATCGAATTCACCCCCGCTGGCAATGTAATTACCGCCAATGAAAACTTCCTGAAGACCACGCATTACGCGCTCAACGAAATCGTCGGCCAGCATCACAGCCTGTTTTGCCACCGCGCCGAAGCCGAATCGCCGTCTTACAAAGGGTTCTGGGCTTCACTGAATCGCGGCGAATATCACTCGCACCGTTTCGAACGCAGAGACAAGCACGGTCATACGATTTTTCTCGAAGCGTCCTACAACCCGTTGTTCGACGCCAAGGGCCGTTTGTACAAAGTGGTGAAGTTCGCCAGCGATATCACGCAGCAAGTGACCACGCTGCAAACGGCTGCGGAGTCGGCCCACAGCACTTCGGTGCAGAACGATGCCTGCGCGCAAAAGGGATCTCAGGTGGTGCAGCAGACGGTGCAGATCATCCAGGACATTTCCAGAGACTTGAACGAAGCGGCGCTGAGTATCGATGCGGTGAGCAAACAGTCCGACATCATCGGCACCATCGTTCAGACCATTCGCGGGATTGCCGACCAGACCAACCTGCTGGCGCTCAACGCGGCCATCGAGGCGGCGCGGGCCGGGGAGCACGGCCGAGGGTTTGCCGTGGTGGCGGATGAGGTTCGCAGCCTCGCGGCACGCACGAGCCAGGCGACGCTGGAGATTGTCGACGTGGTGCGCAAAAACCACGATTTGTCGTTGAGCGCGGTGTCGAGCATGCAGTCGAGCTTGAGCCGCACCGGCCTTGGGGTGGAACTGGCGAACGAGGCGGGGGAGGTGATCCTGGAAATCCAGCAAGGCTCGCGGCACGTGGTGGACGCGATCAGCCAGTTCAATTCAACGCTGCAATTGAATTGAAACGCTGACCTGTAGGAGCCCGGCTTGCCGGCGATAGCGATCTTGCGGACGCCATCGCCAGCAAGCTGGCTCCTACAGTTCTTGGGTGAACCCACAATCCAGAATCCGTCACGATCCCTGTAGGAGCCGGCTTGCCGGCGATGGCGTCCTGAAGATCGCCATCGCCAGCAAGCTGGCTCCTACAGAAGCATCCGCGTGGTCAGAGCGATGCGAGGAACTTGTCGACCACTTGGGCGCCGCTTTTCTCACTGCTGCTGCCGTTTTCTTTCTCGGCCTGCGCCAGTTTTATCTTGTCTTGCAGACGCTCGGCAATCTCTTTACCGACCGCCAGTTGTTTCTCCGGCGGCATGGCTTTCAGGTCTTCTTCGGTAATCCCCATCTCCTTCAGAATACTGTCGCGCAACCGCTGTTCCGGGGTTTTGCTCATGTAGTCCTTGAAGTCGGCCATGGCGGTGCTTTCACCGGCCTTTGGCACTGTCGAGGCATCGGTGGCTTGCAGCGCGACACGAGTCTTGGCGAACGCTTCATCGACGTTGTCGCTGATTTTATTGGCGGCGCTGACCTGTTCCGTGGCGAGCTTGGAGGCAGACGCCAGGACCTTCCCATCGTTCTTTACGTTTTGCAGCTGGATATTGTTTTGCACGCTCTGCATCAACACGGCTTGCAGGCCACCTTGAAGACCCGCGGCGGCGTCCGCAGTCGGTTCGTCGCCCGGCTTTTTGGGAAGCGGCGTCACTAGGTTTTGCTTTGCACTGACCAACATGATGAGTAGACCTTGTAGGTGTTTGCGGTGTAGCGACTTGAGCAATTAGCGTGCCCAGGCAATAAAACCTATTATTTTCAATTGGTTATATTTTTGCTTGTGCAGAAAACGAAAGCGTTGCGGTCAACCTTTGCCGCCCGACGGCAGAGGTCGACCGATCAAGGCAGGCCGTTGCAGCCGTGTTTGAGGAACCCGGGGCGTTGCGCCAGGCGTTGGAAATATTCGTCGATGGCCGGGAAGTCCGGTCGATCCATCGGCGTCATCAGCCAACGGTTGACTGAGAGCCCGATGACGATATCGGCCAGCGTGAACCGTGGTCCGGCAACATAGGCTTTGGTGGTCGCGAGCTGATGCTCGAGGATGCCCATCTTCTGATTCCAGCCGCGCAAGCCCGTGGCAATCCGGTGCGCGTCCTGGAACTCCGGGTCTTTGCGTACCAGTGCCGTGAACGCGTAGCTCCAGGACGAATTGAGATCGGTGGCTTGCCAATCCATCCACTGCTCCACCCGGGCGCGCGCCGCCGGTTCGTGCGGCAGCAATTCGGCGTGTGGGTGTTTGCCGGCCAGGTAACGGCAGATGGTATTGGACTCCCACAGCACGCCGGCCTCATCGATGATCACCGGCACCTGTGCGTTGGGGTTGAGCCGGACAAATTCGGGACTGTGGGTCGACGCATACCCGCTGCCCCAGTCCTCGCGTTCGTAGGAAAGGCCCAGCTCGTCGCAAGTCCACAGGACTTTTCTGACGTTGATGGACGAGGCTTTGCCGAGAATCTTCAGTGCATGTTCCATGGAGCAGCTCCTTTAGCGATTCGATGCTTCCGGAAGATCAGAATACCCCTGTAGGAGCCGGCTTGCTGGCGATCGCATCACCTCGGTTCATAAGATACAACGCGGTGATGCCATCGTCGGAACGCCGCCCGCAGCAAGCCGGCTCCTACAGAGTTACGTGCTTTCGCGCACCTTCAATTCGAACCCCATGTCCTGAACCGGTTTCGCCACGGTGTTGCCCGCCATCAACGTCAGCATCTGCTCTGCCGCTCGCCGGCCAATTGCCTCGCGCGGGGTGTTGATGCTGCTCAGGCGCGGGACCATGTGCGCCGAGGCCGGCAGGTCGTTGAAACCGAGGACCGCCACTTGTTCGGGAATTTTGATCCCGCAGCGCATCGCTTCCAGCAGCGCGCCCT
Source organism: Pseudomonas sp. BF-B-15 (assembly GCF_019946675.1). Taxonomy (NCBI): domain Bacteria; kingdom Pseudomonadati; phylum Pseudomonadota; class Gammaproteobacteria; order Pseudomonadales; family Pseudomonadaceae; genus Pseudomonas; species Pseudomonas sp. BF-B-15. Next base: position 3,025 of record NZ_JAGYFZ010000084.1, on the reverse strand, counting down.
GGGCCAGGTCGTCGTTGCCGAAGAAGATCGCGTCGACATCGGGATGACTGGCGATCAGTTGCAGGAACAGCTCGCCACCCAGGCCGACGGAGGAGGCGCGGGGCGTCAGCACTTCCAGGTCCGGGTCATACCGACCAGCCTTTTGCAGGGCTTTGCGAAACCCTTCGCCGCGCAGCAACGTGCGTTGATCCAGTTGCGCACCGATGTACGCCAGACGCTTGCGACCGCGGGACAGCAAATGCTCCGCCGCCGTTTCGCCGGCCGCCAGTTGCGAGAAACCCACGCAATTGAGGCCCGCAGCGCTGTCGAGTTCCATCATGTACACGCAGGGAATATTGCTCGCCTCGATCATCCGCCGCGAACTTTCGGTGCGATCAAACCCGGTCAGCAGCAAACCGCGCGGCTGATAGGCCATGTAATTGCGCAGCAGGTTTTCTTCTTCATCGCGCGAGTAATGGAAGTTGCCGATCAGCACTTCGAAACCCTTCGGTCGTAAAACCTGATGAATGGCTTCCAGGGTGTCGATGAACAGCAAGTTGGACAGCGACGGCACCAAAACCACCACGGAATGGCTCTGGGCCGAGGCTAACGCTCGGGCGGCGGGGTTGACCACGTAGTTGAGTTCAAGCGCGGCTTTCTGGACTTTTTCCACCAGTTCGGTGGCCACCGTGCTCACGCCGCGCAAGGCGCGGGAGGCGGTAATCGGGCTGACGCCGGCCAGTCGGGCTACTTCATTGAGGGTAGGACGGCCAGTGGTTCGCGTATTTTTATCGTTTTTAGGAGAGGTCATCGGGCGGCTTGCCAAACAAAATTCAAGGCACTAAGGTAGCGCTGTCCCGATGCAGCTGCAAATGCGTAAGCGAGTTTTGCCTGAACCTCGCTTTTCGGCGTCCGGAACGAACATGCTGCAACCCACAAAAATGACAAGAAGGCGTCGGCAACTTCTACTTTTCGTCTAGTGTCATAACTGGCAAAGGTAGCGCTGTCTGCGCGCTGAGGTGTTACATGAATCATCCCATCACCGCCCTGGTCATCATGGGCGTTGCCGGTTGCGGCAAGACCTGCGTCAGCGAAGCCTTGTGCCAGCTCAGCGGCGCGACTGCCATTGAAGGCGATACTTTCCACCCTGCCGCCAATATCGAAAAGATGAGCGCGGGTATCCCCCTGAACGACGACGACCGTGCCGGCTGGCTCGACAGCCTGTGCGATGAACTGCGCCGCGTCGACGCCACGGGCCAGCGCCCGGTGTTGACCTGCTCGGCCCTCAAACACAGTTACCGCGAAGTATTGCGCAGCGCCTTGCCGGGCCTGGGTTTTGTGTTTCTTGAGCTCACGCCTGAAGTGGCGGCCGATCGCGTCTCCCATCGGCCGGGCCATTTCATGCCGTCGACCCTGATCGACAGCCAGTTCGCCACCCTTGAATCCCCGGTTGGCGAGCCGCTGACCCTGGCCCTCGACGCCTCGAACCACAGCGTCGACCAGTTGGCGAAGCAAGCCCACGCCTGGTGGCTGGAACACGGCCTGAAACGCGCCGGTTAAATTTTGCTTGAAGAGATAGCGCTGTCCTTATGGCTTTCGAATTACCCGTTTTAATAACAACAACAACCAGGAGACACCCCTAATGTTTGGCATGTCCCACGAGACGTTCCTGCTGCTCGATGCAGTGGTCACGGTGATCGGGCTTATCGTCCTGATCACCAAGTTCAAATTTCACCCGTTCATTGCCCTGATCATTGCCGCAGCCTTTCTCGGGCTGACTTCCGGCATGCCGATCGGCACCATCATCAAGGCGTTCCAGGACGGCTTCGGTGGCGTGCTCGGTTTCGTCGGCATCATCCTCGCGCTGGGCACGATGCTCGGCAAAATGATGGCCGAGTCGGGCGGGGCGGATCAGATTGCCCAGACGCTGATTCGCGCGTTCGGCAAGGACAAAGTGCAGTGGGCAATGATGTTCGCCGCGTTCCTGGTTGGCATTCCGCTGTTCTTCGAAATCGGTTTTGTGCTGCTGATCCCGCTGGTGTTCATCGTCGCCCGGCGTACCGGCGTGTCGATCATCAAGATCGGTATCCCGCTGCTGGCCGGTCTGTCGGCCGTGCACGGGCTCGTTCCGCCGCACCCGGGTCCATTGCTGGCCATCGGCGTGTTCGGTGCCGACATCGGCAAGACCATTCTTTACGGCCTGATCGTTGCGCTGCCGACGGCCATCATCGCCGGCCCGATCTACGGCACCTTCATTGCCAAATACATTCCCGGCCATCCGAACCAGGAGCTGGTGGATCAACTGGCGCGTGAGAACGATTCTGCCGATCTCCCGAGCTTCTCCATCACCTTGATCACCGTGCTGTCGCCGGTGTTCCTGATGTTGCTCAAGACCTTCGCCGACGTGGTGCTGCCGGACGGCAACTTCTTCCGCACCTTCATGGACCTGATCGGTCACCCGATCTCGGCCCTGCTGCTGGCGTTGCTGCTGTCGCTGTACACCTTCGGTTACAAGCAGGGCATTGGCTCCAACCAGATGCTCAAATGGCTGGATGCGAGCCTCGCGCCAACCGCCGCGATCATCCTGATCATCGGTGCCGGTGGTGGCTTCAAGCAGATGCTGGTGACCAGTGGCGTGGGTAATGTCATCGGCAACATGGCGGTGGCCGCGCAAATCTCGCCGATCCTGCTGGCCTGGCTGGTGGCGGCGGTGATCCGTATCGCGACCGGTTCGGCGACCGTGGCGACCATTACTGGCGCAGGCATCGTGGTGCCGGTGGTGGGGATGATTCCGGGTGTGAACCGTGAGCTGCTGGTGCTGGCCACCGGCGCCGGTTCGTTGATTCTGTCTCACGTCAACGACGCGGGTTTCTGGCTGGTGAAGCAGTACTTCAACATGACCGTAGCGGAAACCTTCAAGACCTGGACGGCGATGGAAACCATCCTGTCTGTCGTGGGCCTTGGCTTCATTCTGCTGTTGTCGTTGTTCGTCTAAGCAACACCGCAACGCTTGTGTAGGAGCCGGCTTGCTGGCGATGGCATCGAC
>NZ_JAGYFZ010000083.1:0-26994 GCF_019946675.1 Pseudomonas sp. BF-B-15 | reverse complement strand
GTTTGCCGGCGGTGCGGGCGTCGAGAAATCCGGACTTCTTCAGCTCCTACGGGTTGCGCAGGTAGAGCTTGCCCATCAGCAGGTAAAGGCTGTCGAGGTTGTCGCGCATCGCCAGGGTGGCCATGCGGTCGACGCTGGTCTGGAGGAATTCCTGGGGCCTGCCTTCACGAAACTGGCTGACGATGTCCCGGCCCTGCTGCTGACTGCAACCGGTCGTGATGAGCATCGACAGCACGGCGAGCAGCAGGCAATGGCGGCGGATGTGCACAGCGGTGAGGGGTAAAACTCGGGCCATGGGTGCTTGAACTTGGGCATGGGCCGGCGGAGGGGATCGCCGCAGGCTGACCAAGGGTAGAGCCGTGGATTGCGAAAAAGTGCAGAACCTGCAGTCCGCCCTTTCCCAACAAAGTGAAGGGGACAACTAATTAGTCATACTTTTTAATTGCAACTTCGCACGATTCAGCTATAAATCCTTCCCTGTCGAATTAATAATCGACATTTAGTATGACTACTTTTAAAAAACAATAAAAAGGAAGGTAACCCATGCTTCACTCCAGATACCCGCACTACGCCCTTGGGCTGTCCCTGATGATCGCCACCCTCACCGCCCAGGCCAATGGTCTGTCCAGCGAACATAAAGCCTTCGGCAAAACCAATGACGGCACAGCCGTCGAACAATACGTGTTGCGTAACAGCCACGGCATACAGGCCACCGTGATCACCTACGGAGCGACGCTGCAGTCGCTTGCCGTGCCGGACAAAAACGGCAAGCTCGAAGACGTGGTGCTCGGCTTCGACAACGTACAGGGCTATCAGAGCGGCAAGGCCTACTTCGGCGCGACCATCGGGCGCTTCGGTAATCGCCTGGCCAACGGTGCGTTCGAAATCGATGGCAAGCGCTTTCAGGTGCCGCAAAATGACGGCTCGAATTCACTGCACGGCGGCCCGCAGGGTTTTGACAAACATGTCTGGAAAGCCAAACCGGCGAAGGGCAAGGATTCAGTGGGCGTGACGCTGACATACCTGTCGGCGGACGGCGAAATGGGTTTTCCTGGCAACCTGACAACCGAGGTCACCTACAGCCTCAACGAAAACAACGAGCTGCGCATTGAGTACAAGGCCTCCACCGACAAACCGACGGTGTTGAACCTGACCAATCACAGCTACTTCAACCTGGCCGGCGCGGGTAACGGCGACGTGTTGCAACAGGTCGCAACCTTGCACGCCAGTCACTACACGCCGGTCAACGGTAAGTTGATTCCTACCGGCGAGCTGGCTCCGGTGGCCGGTACGCCGATGGACTTCACCCAACCCACCGCCATTGGCAAACACATCAAGGCGGATCATCCGCAGCTGAAATTCGCTGAGCCGAAACAGGGTGGCTTCGACTTCAACTGGGTGCTGGATGCCAAGGGGGACCTCGGCAAACTGGCTGCCGATGTCAGCGACCCGCAGTCCGGGCGTCGTTTGCAGCTCTATACCACTGAGCCTGGCGTGCAGTTCTATACCAGCAACTTCCTTGATGGCTCGGTCAAGGGCAAGGCCGGCAAGACTTACGCGCACTGGAGCGCGTTCACTCTGGAAACCCAGCATTACCCGGACGCGCCCAATCAGCCGAACTTCCCGTCTACGCGACTGGATCCGGGCAAGACGTATACCCAGAGTACTGTGTTGAAATTCTCCGCTCGGTAAGACGTTGGGGGGCATCGGCGCTTGGGTGAATATCCATTGTTTCGGTGATGGCTGATCGTGGTTTCGCCCTTACGGCGAGTCACTTGGAAGAGCCCCAAGTAACCAAGGGCTCTTGCCCCTTTCGTTCGGTGGCTCGCTAATGCTCGCCATGCCCTCGCTCCGGTCCTGCTCCGTGGGCCCGCCGCGATCGGCCATCCCTGGCCGTGCGCGGCCTCTCGAGGGGGCGTGTACCTCAAGATCAAAAGCGGAAGGCGAGCTAACGCTCGGCCTGATGAGTGGTGGAAATCAAAAGCGCACGCGATCCCTGTAGGAGCCGGCTTGCCGGCGAAAAACGTCTGGGCGACGCGTTCATTCAGACAGCCCGCGTTATCGTTGACACCTACAGCCCGGGGAACCCATGGGCTATTCTGCTGCCAACCGAAGTATCGACCGAATGACATCAAGGAGCTTTGCATGCGGACTCTCGAACTGGCCGGCATCAACGTACCGGTTATCGGCCAGGGCACCTGGCGCATGGGTGAAGATCGCGCTCGACACCGCGAGGAAGTCGCCGCGTTGCGCCTGGGCATCGAGTTGGGCATGACCTTGATCGATACCGCGGAAATGTACGGCGAAGGGGGCGCCGAGAAAGTCGTCGGCGAAGCCATTGCCGGCCTGCGCGACAAGGTGTTTCTGGTCAGCAAGGTGTATCCGCACAACGCCAGCCGCAAGGGCATCCCCGAGGCCTGCGAACGCAGCCTGCGGCGGTTGAACACCGATTACATTGATTTGTACCTGCTGCACTGGCGCGGCCAGTACCCCCTTGAAGAAACCGTTGAGGCATTCGAACGCCTGCGCGAGGTCGGCAAGATCGGCCGTTGGGGCGTGTCCAATTTCGACGTGGATGACCTGCAAGAACTGGCCTCCCCGGCCTGCGCCACCAATCAAGTGCTCTACAACCTTGAGGAGCGTGGAATAGAATTTGATTTACTGCCGTGGAGCCAACAGCATCGTCAGCCATTGATGGCGTACTGTCCCATCGGCCAGGGCGGGAGTTTGCTCGCTCACCCGACACTCAAGCAGGTGGCCGTCCGTCACGCGGCGACACCGGCCCAGGTAGCCTTGGCATGGATTCTGCGGCAGGATGGAGTCATTGCCATCCCCAAGGCGGTCCGACCTGAGCATGTGCAACTGAATGCGCATGCCGCGCAATTGAAGCTTGTAGCCGGGGATCTGGAGGCGCTGGACCACGCGTTTCACGCGCCACACCGCAAACAGCGACTGGCCATGGTCTGAGCCATCGCGGTTCTGTCAGAGGGCTTCTCATGAGAAGCACCGATCAGCTCGACGTCTTTGATCTGCAACGCTTTCTACGGGCGCAGGACCCGGTATTCGAACGGGTGAAAAACGAGCTCGTTGCGGGCCGCAAGCGCAGTCACTGGATGTGGTTCATCTTTCCGCAATTCATCGGCCTGGGCGGCAGCGAAATGTCGCAACGATATGCCATTCACTCGGGAGAGGAGGCTTCGGCGTACCTCAAGCATGCGCAGCTGGGCCCACGGCTGCGCACCTGCACGCAGTTGGTGCTGGATATTCCGGAACGCTCCATCATCGAAATTTTCGGCCATCCGGACAACCTGAAGTTCCGCTCGTCGATGACCCTGTTCGCGCAGTTCGCCCCGGATGACAGCCTGTTCCAGCAAGCGCTGATGCGGCACTTCCATGGGATTCCGGATGACTGGACATTATCGCTGCTGGACTCAAAACAGGCCCAACTGCCCCCCAATCAGGGTTGAGAAATCGTCATCCACGAACGGCAGAATCGCATCCGCCACCGGTTGCAGCTGCCGGGTGACGTAATGGTCGTAGTCGATCGGCGCGCTGCGGATCTCCAGCGGCTCGGGCCCGGCGACGGTGATCACGTAGCTGATCCAGCCGCCGTTCTGGTATTGCCGCGGACGGCCCTGCTGATCGTTGTAGTCGTCGGCGATCCGCGCCGCGCGGACATGTGGCGGCACGTTGCGCTCATAGTCATCGAGGGTCCGGCGCAAGCGCTTGCGGTAGATCAGGCGATCATCGAACTCGCCCGCCAGGGTCTTGCGCACGTACTCGCGGACATAGTCCTGATAGGGCTGGCGATGGAAGATCCGTGTGTACAGCTCTTGCTGGAATTGCCGGGCCAGCAGCGACCAGTCGGTGCGCACGGTTTCCAGCCCCTTGTAGACCATCTCGTCAGTGCCGTCGTCACGCGTGACCAGCCCGGCATAACGCTTCTTGCTGCCCTCCTCCGCACCGCGAATGGTCGGCATCAGAAAGCGCTTGTAGTGGGTTTCGAACTGTAACTCCAATGCGCTCTGCAGCCCGTACTCCTCTTGCACATGCACGCGCCACCACTGGTTGACGTGATCCACCAGCGCGTGGCCGATCTGCGCCGCTTCCTGCTGACCGTGGGCGCGGCGCAGCCAGACAAACGTCGAGTCGGTATCGCCATAGATCACTGTGTGCCCCTGGGCTTCGATCAACTGGCGGGTACGCAGCATGATTTCATGCCCGCGCAACGTGATCGACGAGGCCAGACGCGTATCGAAGAAACGGCAACCGCTGGAACCGAGCACGCCGTAGAAGGCGTTCATGATGATCTTCAGCGCCTGGGACAACGGCGCGTTGTGTTCGCGCTTGGCGGTTTCGCGGCCCTCGGCGACCCGGGCGACAATGGCCGGCAGGCAGTGCCGGGTTCTGGAAAAACGCGCCCCGCGAAAACCGGGCACAGACTCGCTGTCCTCGGGATGCTTGAGCCCTTCGATCAGGCCCACCGGGTCGATGAGGAAGGTGCGGATGATCGATGGATAGAGGCTTTTGTAGTCGAGCACCAGCACCGATTCGTACAGGCCCGGCTGCGAGTCCATGACAAATCCGCCGGGGCTGGCCTGTGCAGGTTTGCTGCCGAGGTTGGGCGCAACGAAACCCTGGCGGTGCATCAGCGGCATGTACAGGTGCGTGAAGGCCGCCACCGAACCACCGCTGCGATCCGCCGGCAAACCGGTCACGCTGGCCCGCTCCAGCAGGAAAGTGAGCAATTGGGTCTTGGCGAAAATCCGCGTGACCAGTTCGCAGTCCTTGAGGTTGTAAGTGGCGAGGGCCGGTTTGTCCTCGGCGAACATGCGGTTGATTTCGTCCATGCGCTGGTACGGTGTGCTGATCGACTTGCCCTCGCCGAGCAGGGTTTGCGCGACGTTTTCCAGGCTGAACGATGGAAAACTCCAGGTCGCCGAACGCAGGGATTCGATGCCGTCGATGATCAATCGCCCGGCGGCCGAGGCGAAGTAATGGTTGCGGCTGCCGTGCTCGCGCCACTGCATTTCCTCACCGCCGCGCCCCAGTTTCAGCGGCACCGCCAGGCGTCGGGCGTGTTCGTGAAGCACGCGCAAATCGAACTGCACGACGTTCCAGCCAATGATTGCGTCAGGGTCGTGCCGGGCGAACCATTCGTTGAGCTTTTTCAGCAGCAGGGTGCGCGACTCGCAATACTCGAGCTGGAAGTCGACCTTGCTGTCGTCGCCGTTGGGCGGGCCGAGCATGTACACCTGACGCTCGCCGCAGCCTTCCAGCGCGATGGAATACAGATCGCCCTGAGCGGTGGTTTCGATGTCCAGGGACACCAGCCTGAGCGTCGGTCGATAGTCGGGATCGGGTTTCATCTGCGCGTCGAGCAGCAGGCCTTCGGCATCGGGTGTGCCACCGAAGATCACCGGCGCGGTGATGAAGCGCTCCATCATGTAGCGTTCCGGGGGGCGTACGTCGGCCTCGAACATCTCGACGCCAGCCTTGCGCAGCGCGGTTTCCAGGCGCATCAGCTGACCGTGTTGCTGGCAATACAGGCCGAGCACCGGGCGATGCTCGAAATCCAGCAGGGCCAGGGGTTTGAGCTCGACGTTTTTTTCGCCGTGCAGCACCTGCTCAGCCTGCTCGCGCTGCTCGGCGGGGATGAACGCCACCGACGGTTGATGCGGCAGGCGAATACGCTGGGGACCGGTGTCGGTCGCCAGCCAGAACTCGACTTCCGTACCGGCCGGGGTATCGCGCCAATGCCGGGTCAGGACGAAGCCCCGCTGTAAATCCACCACTGCAACCTCACATCCGATTCAGAGCGCAATTCTACGCGGCATTGCGGGGGATAACAGCGAACGCCTGGATTGGAATGAACCCTTGTAGGAGCTGGCTTGCCGGCGATAGCGCCCGTTCTAACGATAAATAGGTCGCCTGACACAACGCTATCGCCGGCAAGCCGGCTCCTACAAGGTCGGTGGTGTGTTCGAAAATGTGAGGTTTATCGAAGAAAAACGGCTGAATGACGTTTTTTGCGCGTTATCTGCCGTTTTCTGCCTTGCCCTCGGCGCTCGGGTCTACGATTCTTCAAGAACAACGACAACACCCGAGAAGCCACCATGAAAACCGTCGCCCAACTGCTCAAGTTGAAAGATCAGAAAAATCAGGAAGTGCACCAGATCAAACCCGATCACATGGTGCTCGAAGCACTGATGAAGATGGCCGAGAAGAACGTCGGTGCCTTGCTGGTGGTAGAGAATGACGAAGTGCTGGGCATCATCAGTGAACGTGATTACGCGCGCAAACTGGTGCTGCATGGCCGCTCTTCCGTGGGCACGCCGGTGCGCGACATCATGGTGTCGCCCGTCATCACCGTGGACACCCATCAAACCGTCGATACGTGCCTGGGCATCATGTCCGACAGGCGCCTGCGCCACCTGCCGGTGGTGGAGAACGGCAAGTTGATCGGCTTGCTGTCGATCGGCGACCTGGTCAAGGAAGCGATCGCGGAGCAGGCAGAACTGATCCGCCAGCTGGAGCAGTACATTCGCGGCGAGTAATGCGAGCCCTGTAGGAGCGAGCGGTGCGGCGATCCGACTTGCCCGCGAAAGCGCCGACTCAGTCAATGAACGTGTCGCCTGACCCAACGCCTTCGCGGGCAAGCCTCGCTCCTACAGGGGATTGTGGTGTTCAGGACGGCCAATGCCGCGCAAAGACCGGTGCCAACGTCGGGTGCCGGTCGATTCGCTCAAGCCAGGCGGAAAAACCGGGCCGGGCACTGCGCAAATGCTCCCGGGTGCCCGCCCACCGCGAGATCACCGCCGCCAATACATCCAGCGCGCCGGGCGTCTCATCGCCCAGGTACAACTCACCCGAGAACTGATCGGCAAACACCTCCCAACTCCAGTGCAACCGTTCGCGAGCACCGGCCATGAGGTTGTCCCGCGAGGGTTTGTCCGCCACGAGCAACCAGCGCTCGGGGTAATCGATGATGCCGATCGCCGCATAACAATTGGTGACGATGTACACCAGCCCCCGGATCGCCTGATCGCGCTCGGCGGCGTCTTTCGGCAGCAGTTTCGACTTGGGAAACGTCAACCCGAGATGAATCAAGATCGCCGCACTTTCGGTGAGAACGCTGCCGTCAGGCAGTTGCAGGGTCGGAATCTGCTTCAGCGGGTTGATCTTCTCCAACGCGTGGGCCGCCTCGGTGGATAACTCGACGTCGATGAAGCGGTAAGGAATCTCGCACAGCTCCAACGCAGCTTCGATGGCGGCGGCGCCGGAGTTCTGGTGTCCGTATAGCTGATACATATCGCGCTCCTGGCGAGACGAACAGGTAGTCGGTAGACGAGCGGGCAAAGGTCACGTTCCCTGCCATCTGGCGGATCGATGCAGGTAAGATGCGCGACCCCGGGGCACTCTTCCAATACCCCCGCAGCACACTTCAAGGAAAGAACATGCGCCAACAGGATGGCCAACGCGCCGCACTTTTTCGTACCGTCGGTTTCATTCTGGCCTGCCTGGCGCTAAGTGCCTGCTCGCCAAGCGACCACTCGTCATCGGCCAGTCTAGCCGGTGAACAAGGGCGTGGCGGGGCCATGCTCGCCTATGAACACGAATTGCAGCTGTTGCTGCCCCAGGCAGAAATCGCCCCGCGTTTGCAGGCCACCCGTGAGGCGTGCGAAACCGCACGCTTCGGCGCCTGCAACGTCTTGCGCATCGAGCAAGGCGCCGGCCGCGCCGACATCACCCTGCGCATTGCCCCTGCCGGCGTCGAGCCGTTGGTGGCGATGGCTGCCGAGGGTGGCGAACTGGGTCAGCGGATCACCAGCGCCGAAGACCTCGCCGATGCCGTGGACGACACCCGCCGACGCCAGGAACGACTCAAGGCTCAGCAGCAACGCCTGGATGAACTGGCGACCCGCAAAGACATCAGCGTCACCGATCTGATCACCCTGAGCAAAGAGCAGGCCGGGATCGAAAACGATCTGCAAGCCCTGGCGCAGATTGCCGCCGGGCACCAGCGGCGTCTGGACACCAATCGGGTCACGTTGTCGTTCCTGCCGACCGGCGCCAGCAGTCGCTCGTCACACTTGAGCCAGGCGTTCAGCAACTTGCTCGACAACCTGGCCGAAGGCGCCGCCGATGCACTGGAAAAAACCAGTTACGCCCTGCCCTTCCTGATCCTCGCGTTCCCGCTGTTCATGCTGTGGGTCTGGTTGTGGCGCAAGTTTGTTCGGCGTCGGACCTGAGCCGGGCGTCAACCGCGCTCCGCCTGCCGACAACTGAACCATCACGCCTACGCACGGGGATTCAGCTGTTCCATCACTGCCGTCGATGTTCACCATCACGTCAATGAAGTTCTCATAAAAATTGTGCGGCGTACCATCAGCTCCATACCAAACAACTACACCCCGGAGCACACCACCATGAAACGCCAACTCTTCCTCAGCATCGCTTTCTCGGTTTTTGCAGTTAACGCTTTTGCCGCTTCGTCCGCTCACCCGGTTGTCGCTGAAGGCGGCTCGGATCGGTTGATTGAAAGCCGTGTGGCTGAGGGTGGTTCGGATCGTTTGATCGAAAATCGTGTGGCCGAAGGTGGTTCCGACCGTCTGATCGAAAACCGCGTCGCCGAAGGTGGTTCTGACCGCCTGATCGAAAACCGCGTTGCCGAAGGTGGTTCTGACCGTCTGATCGAAAGCCGCGTTGCCGAAGGTGGTTCTGACCGTCTGATCGAAAACCGCGTTGCCGAAGGTGGTTCCGACCGCCTGATCGAAAGCCGCGTTGCCGAAGGTGGTTCTGACCGCCTGATTGAAAACCGCGTTGCCGAAGGTGGTTCCGACCGTCTGATCGAAAGCCGCGCTGTATGAATGAATGGCTTTGCAGCAACACTCGACAAAAAACCCGGCCTCACCCGCCGGGTTTTTTTATGCATTTTTTGAGACCGGTCACTTCCCCGCCAGCGCCATGCAGCGCTGATAACGCTCGTCGACCCGCTTGGCAAACCAAGCCGTGGTGAGTTTTCGGGTGATTTTCGGGCTCTGCAACGCAATCCCCGGCAATACCGCTCGCGGCAATGAACGGCCTTCGGCCTTCTCGGCCAATTCGAAAACCCGCTGATACAACGTGCTGTCCTCGAACTCGAAGCTTTTGCCCTTCTCCAGTTGATCCCGAATCGTCGGATTGCGCATGCCCAGTTGCTTGCCGAGGGTGCGCACGGCCAGTTCCGTAGTGCCGGGCATGATCGAGTCGTAGCGCACCAGATCACCGTCCAGCGCCAGAGGAATCCCCGAAGCACGGCTCACCGCGTTCTGAAACGCGGCGTTTCGACTGGCGTACCAACCGGCGTTGAAATCGGCGAAGCGGTACAGCGGCTGCTTGTAGCTCACCGGATAACCGAGCAAGTGGGCGATGCCGAAATACATACCGCCGCGACGGCTGAACACTTCATGCCGAATCGAGCCGTCCACCGGGTACGGATAACCCCGCGCCTGTTGCTCGGCGAAGTCGATGCTGACCTGCATCGGCCCACCGGTGTGCACCGGATTGAAACCACCGAACAGCGTGCGGCCCATGGGCACCCTGCCGATGAAATCATCGAAGATCGCGCTCAATTCCTTTTCACTGCGCGCAGCATTCAATCGGTCGCTGTAGCTTTTGCCGGTGCTGGAACGTATTTGCAGCGCACCACTCACCAGCAGGCCGGGGATGTGGGCTTTGGCGGCACGGCGGTCGATTTCCTCTCGGGCGATCTTGCCCAGGCCCGGCACCGGCGGGTCCGACTGAAAGGTCGACTCCTGCTCGGTGACTGCCAGCACGGAACACAGATTTTGTGTCGAGGGATAAATGTTCTGCGCAGCAAACGCCGCGTAGATGTCCGTGGCCCAGCCTTGGCGATCAACGGTTTTCGCCGGCAGCAGGCGCACGATCTCGGCCTTGACCTCCTTGGGTGTGCGGGCCGGGGCTTCCTGGGTGCGCTGAGTCCCGCAACCGGCCAGCACCAACAGCGCCGCGACGCTCGTGATCAATCGATTGGCTTGCATGGCGCTCCATCAGATCCGTTGAACCGGGTTAACCATACGATCAATCGCATGGCGCAGGCTATGACTGTGCCGGCGACACACTGTTCCCTGCACAGACACACTGAACGGTGAGAGCCGGCTTGCTGGCGATGGGAGCACCGAGGTGCATCAAGATGAGCGCGTTATCGTTCATTGCCAGCAAGCCGGCTCCTACAGGGTCTTTTTCCGTTGGGCGGGCTGTCTGACGGCCCTCTTCGGCTGGACCATACTTGAGCCAAGACGCCAGGGGAGAACAGGCGCATGAACCGTAGCGACGTACTGATCATCGGCGCCGGTCCCACCGGTCTGGTGCTCGCGCTGTGGCTGAGCAAACTGGGGATCCGCGTGCGGATTATCGACAAGACCTCGGCCCCCGGCACCACTTCACGGGCGTTGGCCGTGCAGGCACGCACACTGGAACTGTATCGCCAGCTCGACCTCAACGAAGCCGTGATACACAAAGGGCATCGCGTGGCGGCGGCCAACTTCTGGGTCAAGGGCGAACCCGTGGCGCGCTTGCCGTTGGGCCGGATTGGCGAGGGCCTGACGCCCTACGCGTTCCTGGAAATATTTCCCCAGGACGAGCATGAACAATTGCTGATTGAACGCCTGGAAACCTTTGGCATACGGGTCGAGCGCAACACCGAGCTGGAGAGTTTCGAAGAAACCGGCGATGGCATCACCGCGCGGCTGCGCCTGCCCGATGGTCAAGAGGAAACCTGTCAAGCCTGTTACCTCGCCGGTTGCGACGGTGCCCGCTCGCGGGTGCGCAAAACCCTCGATACCGGATTTCCCGGCGGCACCTACCAGCAGATTTTCTACGTGGCCGACGTACAGGCCAGCGGGCCGGCGCTCAATGGCGAGCTGCACCTGGACCTCGATGAAGCAGACTTTCTCGCGGTGTTTCCCCTCGCCGGCGAAGGTCGCGCGCGGTTGATCGGCACCGTTCGCGACGAACGCGCCGAGCATGTGGAAACCCTGCGATTCGAAGACGTCAGCACCCGCGCCATCGAACACTTGAAAGTGCAGATCGAGCAGGTGAACTGGTTCTCGACCTACCGTGTGCATCATCGGGTGGCCGATCACTTTCGCAGCGGTCGCGCGTTTCTATTGGGCGACGCGGCCCATGTCCACAGCCCGGCGGGCGGCCAGGGCATGAACACCGGCATCGGCGATGCCATCAACCTCGCCTGGAAACTCGCGGCCGTGTTGAGCGGCGGTGCTGCCCCGCATCTGCTCGACACGTATGAAACCGAGCGCATCGCCTTTGCCCGCAAACTGGTCGCCACCACCGACCGGGTGTTCAGTTTTGTCACCGCCGAAGGACGCATGGCGGATTTGCTGCGTACTCGTCTGGCGCCGTTCCTGTTGCCGAAAATGGCTTCGTTCGAGGCCTCCCGGGAATTCCTGTTTCGTACGGTGTCGCAGATCACCCTCAATTATCGTGGAATGCCATTGAGCACCGGCGTCGCCGGGCACGTTCACGGAGGTGACCGCTTGCCGTGGGCGCATGATGGTGAAGGGGATAATTTCGGGCCGCTGAAGTGCCCGAACTGGCAGGTGCATGTGTACGGCGACACCAGCGACGAAATGATTGCCTGGTGCAATGAACATCACTTGCCGTTGCATGTGTTTGACTGGCGACCGGCGTTTGAAACATCCGGCCTTGGGCGCAACGGGTTTTATTTGTTGCGGCCGGATACCTACGTGGCGGTGGCCGAGTCGTGCTCGGATCCGAAGGTGATCGAACGGTACTTCCGGGATCGCGGGATACGGCCGTATTTTGGGGCCTGAGCGCGCCGCACATCCTGTAGGAGCAAGCTTGCTCGCGATGAGGCCGGCCCCTCCAGCGTCTCGGGTGACTGACCCACCGCTTCGCCAGTAAGCTGGCTCCTACAGATTTTGTGTGTTTTTTAGATCCCGGCCAGGGCCAGGTCCATCGCGAAGTAGGTGAAGATCAAATCCGCCCCCGCCCGTTTGATCGCGCCGAGACTCTCGCGCACCACGCGGTCCTCATCGATGGCCCCGGCCTGTGCGCCGAACTTGATCATCGCGTACTCGCCGCTCACCTGGTACGCCGACAGCGGCAGGCGCGAAACCTCGCGAATGTCGCGGATGATGTCCAGGTACGCGCCGGCCGGCTTGACCATCAGCGCGTCGGCGCCTTCCTGCTCGTCCATCAACGACTCACGCACCGCTTCGCGGCGGTTCATCGGGTTCATTTGATAGCTTTTGCGGTCGCCCTTGAGTGCGCTGCCGCCGGCTTCGCGGAACGGGCCGTAGAGCGCCGAGGCGAATTTGGTCGAATAGGCCATGATCGCGGTCTGGGTGAAACCGGCGCCATCCAGCGCCCGGCGAATCGCCTGGACCTGCCCGTCCATGGCCGCCGACGGCGCGATCACATCGGCACCGGCACGGGCTGCCGCGACGGCTTGTTTGCCGAGGTTGATCAGGGTCTGGTCGTTGTCGACTTCGTGGTTGTGCAACACGCCGCAGTGACCGTGGTCGGTGTATTCGCAGAAGCAGGTGTCGGACATCACGATCATCTCCGGCACCGCGTCCTTGGCGATGCGCGCCATGCGCGAGACCAGGCCATTGTCGCTCCAGGTGTCGCTGCCGCTGCTGTCCAGATGATGGGACACGCCGAAGGTCATCACCGACTTGATCCCCGCACGGGCATAGCGCTCGATCTCGCCGGCCAGTTTCGACTCCGGAATCCGCATCACACCGGGCATGCTTTTGATCGGCACGAAGTCGTCGATTTCTTCCTCGACGAAAATCGGCAGCACCAGATCGTTCAAGCTGAATTCGGTTTCCTGGAACAGGCTGCGCAGGCTCGCATTGCGGCGCAGACGGCGTGGACGTGCTTCGGGGAACTGACTGGACATGGGGTTTCCTGAAAAATCGGGGGACGAGACGAAAGTCGTAAGGGGGCGAAAGCTTATGCCCAGTTCGCCGCCGGGCACAAACCTCAGCGGAGTAAAAACCGTTACCGCTGCAGCAACAATCCCCGCATCCACCACAAAACCCTGTGGGAGCGAGACCGGCTTGCCGGCGATGGTGTATCAGCTACATTGATGGTGACTGACACTCCATCGCGAGCAGGCTCGCTCCCACAGGTTTACAGCGTCAGGGTTCCGGAGATACAGGTCACCACGGAACCACCAATCCAGATCTCATCGCCCACCTGATCGACCTGAATGCGCCCGGCCCGTCCCATGGTCAGGCCCTGACTCACCACATAAGACGCCGGCGCCAGCCCTTCGCTGAGCAGCCATTGGGCGATGCCGGCATTCAGGCTGCCGGTGGCGGGATCTTCCGGCATGCCGTCGCCGGAAATGAACGCCCGCACTTCGAACTGTGCGTCATCGCCGTCACGCTCGGGATGCCACGGCGCAATCACGCCGACCGCGAGGCCGAGCATCTGCGTATGGTCCGGTTGCAGGTCCAGCACCTGCTGGCGATCCTCGACCATCACCGCCAGCCAACCCGCGCCGTTATCGACCCACTGCGCCCGCACGATGGCGCCCGGTTCCAGTCGGAGCCCGCGTCGCACGCGCTCCACCAGATCCGCCTGCACCGGCCCGGTCTTGAGCAGTGGCGGTGCGAGAAAGGCCAGTTCCGCGCCTTGCCGGCGCACCCGCACCAGGCCCACGCCGCATTCCTGAATGATCTCCTCGCCCTTGGGCACGCCACCGGCTTCGAGCCAGGCATGGCAGGTGCCGAGGGTCGGGTGACCGGCGAACGGCAACTCGTTCAGGGTGGTGAAAATCCGCACCCGATAATCGGCCCGAGGGTCCTGCGGGGCGAGGATGAACGTGGTTTCACTGAGATTGGTCCAGGTGGCGAACGCCGCCATGCGCTCATCGCTGAGCTCATCGGCGCCGAACACCACGGCCAACGGATTGCCCTTGAGCGCAACGCGGCTGAAGACATCTACTTGCTTGAAATCGAATGCGTGCATGGCCTGCCTTGGTCTTGGTGGATTCGAAAGGTCTTACTTGGGAATTTCCAGCCCGCGCATCACCGCCGGCCGCGCCAGGAAGCGCTCCAGCACCCGCGTCACGTTCGGGAAATCCTTGATGCCCACCAGATCGCCCGCCTCATAGAAGCCGATCAGGTTGCGCACCCACGGGAATGTCGCGATGTCGGCGATGGTGTAGCGCTCGCCCATGATCCAGTCACGCCCCTGCAAACGTCCATCAAGGACTTTTAACAAACGTTTACTTTCCTCGACATAGCGATCACGAGGGCGTTTGTCTTCGTAGTCCTTGCCGGCGAATTTGTTGAAAAAACCGAGCTGGCCGAACATCGGCCCGATACCACCCATCTGAAACATCAACCACTGGATCGTCTCGTAACGCGCAGCCGATTCCTGGGCCAGCAACTGCCCGCTCTTGTCGGCGAGGTAAATCAGAATCGCCCCGGACTCGAACAACGGCAGCGGCAGGTCGTCCGGCCCGTGGGGGTCGAGGATCGCCGGGATCTTGTTGTTGGGGTTCAGCGACAGAAACTCGGGCGACAGCTGGTCGCTGGTGTCGAAGCCCACGCGATGCGGCTCGTAGGGCAGGCCGATCTCTTCGAGCATGATCGACACCTTGACGCCGTTGGGGGTCGGCAACGAGTAGAGCTGAATCCACTCAGGGTATTGGGCTGGCCATTTTTGGGTGATAGGGAAAGCAGACAGATCGGTCATCGCATGGATCCACGAAGAGATTGAGAGGCACGATCATAGTGTGAGTGGCCGCAGGCTGCGACGTACGGCGTATCGATATTGATGATTACCAAGATCAATGGATTGCAGTCTTCTCCTGCGACCGCCCCGTGTACTGTGTCCATAAATCCGCAACATCCTGTCGATAACCTCTGCTCCAACCCGTTCATGGTTATCGGTACATTGCTGCGCATGCCGCCGGAATCGAACCAAACGGGCCTCAGTGGACTCTGAGTGTTGCCCTTTCGGAAACGGACCGGATCATCGACATGGAAAACACCCGACGCTGGGAGCGCGTGGTGTAAAGGTTTGTCAGCCTTAACCGAATGCGCTGAAGAAACCCTTATTCCATGATGAACCTTATGAAATTGGTCCAACGCTTCAAACATCGCGCTTATATTGTGCTGCCCTCCCTGTTGGCAATCAGTGCGCTGTTCCTGTCGCTGGAAGTCCGTGAAAGCCGCGCCCAGCCGGCTGACGGCACCCAGACGCTGGTTTTCCTGCGCCACGCGGAAAAACCCGCCGGCGGCCTCGGCCAGCTCAATTGCCAGGGCCTGAACCGCGCCATCGACCTGGCCACCCTGCTCCCGGAAAAATTCGGCAAGGCCAACTACGTGTTTGCAGCCAACCCGACGCGCAATGTCGAGGAAGGCGAGCTGGATAATTCCTACAGCTACATTCGCCCCCTGATGACCATCAGCCCCAGCGCCATCAAGCTCGGTTTGCCGGTGAACATCAACTTCTCGGCCAACGACACCAGTGACCTCGCCGACGAACTGCTGCATGACAAGTACCACAACTCAGTGATCTACACCGCGTGGTCCCACGGCTACCTGCCCGAGCTGATTAACAAGGTCGCCGGCGAAGCGGTCGGCAAGAAACAGAACATCACCGATGACTGGGAATCCAGCGACTACGATTCGCTGTATGTACTCACCCTGACCTGGCACAACGGCAAGGCCAGCCTGCAGAGCCACAGCTACAAGCAAGGCCTGGATAACGGCCGGGAAACCTGCCCGACATAAGGGCTGGTCGCGCTGTTCGACCCGCGAACGACCTGTAGGAGCCGGCTTGCTGGCGATTCAGGCAACTCGGTGCAACAGGAAGACCGAGGTGTCTGCATCGCCAGCAAGCCGGCTCCTACAGGGATGGGTTACGGCAGCAGGATGACTTTGTCGCCACTGCCCTGATTCACTTCGGCGTAACGTTCCAGCCCTTCGGCCAGTGGCGATTCGAACAACCCTTGTGGCAACGGCAACAGGTCCTGGTCGAAGAACCGGCCGAACTGATCGAGCATCGCCGCGCACGCTTGCACGCCGTACAGCAACGAGTTGATCCCCACCACCGAACCGCCCTTGCGATACAGCGCCAGGGCCGGCAATTGCACCTGGCCATCCACCGGCGCGGCGATGATCGCGATGCGACCGAACGCGGCCAGCGCGGGGACGGAGGCCGGTAGCCAGAACCCGGTGGTGTCAAAAATCACGTCGGCGCCGCCGGTGTAGACCGCATTCACCTGCGCGCCCAAATCCTCGGGTTTATCCAGCTGCAACGTCTGATACCCCTGGGCCTGCAAGTCCTTGACCTGCTCCGGCCGGCGCGCCGCCGCCAGCACCTGGGCGCCACGCACCTTGGCCAGCGCCAGCGCAGCACTGCCGACCGCCCCGCCACCGATCACCAATAACCGCGTTTGTGCGTTCACCAGGCTGCGCTCCAGCGCATCCCACGCCGTGGTGTAAGGCACGCCGAGGCTGGCGGCCTGGGCAAAACTCAGGTGCGTCGGTTTGCGCGCCACGCCATTGGCCGGCAGCTTGACGAATTGCGCATGGGAGCCGTCGGCGAAAAAGCCCAGTTCACGGCCGGTGCCCCACACTTCCTGACCGATCAGCGCCTGCGGGCCTTCGACGACTACACCCGCAAAATCACGCCCGGGAATGCGTGGCAACGTGGTGTAGGGAAAACGCCCCAGCACATTCTTCACATCACTGGGATTGAGGCCGGCGGCCTTGATTTGCACCAGCACTTCATCGGCGCCGGGCACGGGGGTCGGAACCTCGACATAGCGCAGGGCCGAAAGGTCGCCGGTTTTGTCGAACTGCAATGCTTTCATGGGAGTGTCCATCCAACAGGGGAAAGGGAATTCAGGAGATCCAGCCAGTGACCAGTTGCCGCCCCATGGGCCACAACTTTTCACCGGCGAGCATGCCCAGCAGGCCCACCAGCGCGATGGCCGGTGGTGCGGGGGAACGAAAATCCAGCGCGCCGTAAAGCAAACCGACGCCCAGACCGATGACCAGCGAGATGAGGTAGCTCATGGCAGACTCCGTGGGCAATTGAGGGATGCCCAAAGTCTAAAGGCCGGCATCCGCGAGCATCGGCCAAGTGCTTCTGAATTCCGGCCAAACCACCCGCAATAACCTGTAGGAGCCAGCTTGCTGGCGATAGCTGACGTGAGGGCGATGCAAAATTTGAGGATGCTATCGCCAGCAAGCTGGCTCCTACAGGTTCGTGCAGAACTGCGAGGGCGCGACACCCAGTTCCCGACGGAACATGTCGCTGAAGCTGCTCGGCGAGTAGCCCAGCTCCCGGGCAATCGCACTGACCGGCGCCCCCTGGATCAGCTCCGCGACTGCAGTCGCCAGTTGCACTTGTCGCCGCCACTCGGCGAAGCCCATGCCCAGACCGTCCTTGAACAGCCGCGCCAGGGTGCGCACGCTGGCCCCGGCGTTTTGCGCGTGTTGTTCGAAGGAAACGTCCAGCGATGGCGCGGCCATGACGGCCTGACACAGGTTCATCAGGCGCCGGTCGGAATCATCCGGCAACGGGATTTTCAACAGCGAACGCCTGGCTCGCCGCAGTTCCAGCAGTGCCAGCCCGACCAGCGCCTCGTAATACTCCGGCGCGCCGTCGTCGCCCTGCTCCACCAGCCCGACGATGAGTTCACGCAGCAACCCGCCCACTTCGATCACCTGGACCGTGTCGTCCAGCGTCGCCGCCAATGCCGGACGCAGGTAGATGTTGCGCATCTGCAGGTCCGAGACCACGCGAATGCCGTGAGGCACGCCCGGCGGCAACCACACCGCCCGTTGCGGCGGCACCACCAGCGCCTCATGCGGCGTTTCGACCCACATCACCCCGCTCATCGCATACAACAACTGGCCCCAGACATGCTCGTGGGGCTCGATGAACAGCCCGCGCGGATAGGTGCGCGCCAGCGGTTGCACGGGCACATCGGTGTCACTCAGGTCGGGGGGCGCGGCAAGGGCCATGGTCAGCATTCATCGGGGGTTTTCAGAAAATCCATGGTAACCAGCCGCAGGCCTCATCGCCACTGGCCGCAGCCGTCTGACAATCCGAATGAATTTTCCGTACCGCCGACGATCCTTCTATTACCACAGGGAGGAATACGGGCTTTATGAATAACGCAAAACTTTTCGTCATTGAATACACCCTTCATGGCGTCCCAAAGTCTTTCATCATTCGCCTGGACAAAATGGACAATGCGCAGGCTTGGCATTGGGCGAGTTGCGACGCCGGCGTGGGCCGGATCCCGCGCTTTGGAAGGGAGAAAGTGCAAAAGACCAGCAAGCCGATGGCGGAAAAATTCGGCGTGGAAAATGTCACTTGGCGGCCAGCAAGCTAACGACGGTTTTCTGTAGGAGCAAGCTTGCTCGCGATGAACGATAACGCGGTCAGCCTGAAGAACCTCGACGCCTGCATCGCCAGCAAGCTTGCTCCTACACAGTCAGTGTTGGGCGCACTTGCAGTCTTTGTGCACGCATTCTTCACCGTGTTCATGGTGTTTGGCGCAGGCTTCGCAGCAGTAGTGCTTGCCGTGACGTGCGATCGGATGCTGGCCCAGTTTGCAGTTGCATTTCTTGCAGTCGCATTTGCTTTCGCTATCGATCATGAGTCTGACTCCTGAGGTGGTGGTCGTCGGGGTGCAACCCGTCTCACCAGTGTAGAAGTTGCCACAGACGACGCAGCCCAAACCTGTTGGAGCGAGGCTTGCCCGCGAAGAACGATAACGCGATGCAACTGTTTAGATCGCGGCATCTGCTTCGCGGGCAAGCCTCGCTCCTACAGGAAAGCGAAAGCGGTCAGGCCTGGCGGGTATTGCTGCGATACATGAACACCAGCGCCAACCCGAGCAACACCATCGCCAGTATCCGGCTGCCGGACAGCTCAATCTGCGGGTTGCCCAGCCAGCCGAAGTTATCGATCAGCATCCCCATGCCCAGCTGCCCGACGATCACCGCGACCGTCGCCACCGCCGTACCCACCCGTGGCACCGCCCCCACCATCACCATCATGTACACCACGCCGAACAGCGCGCCGCTGAGCTGCCATTTCGGCACGTCCAACAGGCTCACGGCATGGGCCGGCTCGAAAAACAGGATCAGCAACCCGGTGCTCACCGCACCCACCACGAACGTCAACAAACTGCTGCGCAGCACACCGACCGTTTCGCCCAGACGCCCATTGATGGCGGCCTGAACACTCAACACCGCACCGGCAGCCACGACCACCGCCAACAAAATAATCAGATTCATCATTAACCCCGCGCAATCAGAACAAGTGCCGCCACAATCAGCAGCAAGGCCAGCCAACGTTCACCGTTGACCTTTTTACGAGTGGCGCCGAACCAGCCGAAGTGGTCGATCAGCACGCTTTTACCGACCTGCCCGGACAGGATCGCGATCATCGTCATCGCAATGCCGATGTACGGCGTGGCCAGGGTCAGCACCACCACGTAGATCGGCCCGAGAAAACCGCCGATCAACTGCCAGCGCGGCAGGTCGCTGAAGGCCGGCCCCTTTTGCGGGCCGCTTAGCAACAGCAGGAAAAACAGGATCGCCGAGCCGACGCCGAAGATGCTCAACGTCGCCCACAAGTGACCGACCTGAACCCCCAGCGGCCCGAGCAGACCGGCCTCCACGGACAGGCCCATACCGGCCAGGATCACCAAAGGCAGCAGCAAAAGCCGCAACCCGGGTTTGGTTGCCGGTGTGACAGCGATATCGATTGAAGAAGATTGCATTGGGAACTCCTGTGTTATCGATCAACACGCGATCCCTGTAGGAGCCGGCTTGCCGGCGATGGCGTCCTCGAGATTGCTATCGCCGGCAAGCCGGCTCCTACACGGGATTTGTGTTGTCGGTGTGATTGGCGCGCATTATCGGCTGGCGCTGCTGTGCGATAAATGGGAGCATCCTGACAACACTTTTGCGCAACTCGCACAGCAGGATTTTTCATGCACGGCCTCCACGAATTGGGTTTCAAGGCACTTCGGCTGTTTGTCGCCGTACTCGACCACGGCAGCTTCTCTGAAGTCGCCCGCCGCGAAGGCCTGGCGCCGTCGTCGATTTCCCGGCAGATCCAGTTGATGGAACAGGCGCTGAGCCAGCAATTGCTTTACCGCCATACCCGCGCGGTCACGCCGACGGAAGCCGGACGCTTGCTCGGCGACCATGCGCGATTGGTACTGGTGCAGTTGGAGGAAGCCGAACAGGCGTTGCAGGAACAACAAAGCGAGCCGAGCGGGCTGGTGCGGATCAACGCGCCGGTGGTGTTTGGCCAGCGGCACCTGACGCCCTGGCTGGGGCAACTGTGCGAGCGCTACCCGAAATTGCAGCTGGATATCCAGCAGACCGACAGCTACGTCGCACCGTTACAGGAGGGTGCCGACCTGCTGTTTCGCATCGGCCCGCTGCACGATTCGAGCATGCAGGCGCGGATTCTGGCGCCGCAACGCTTTCAAGTGGCAGCGAGCCCGGCGTACTTGAAACGCCATGGCACACCGTTGCATCCCGAAGACCTCGCGGCGCATCAATGCCTGGCCTACAAAGGCGTAGCCGGCCAGCAACGCTGGTTTTTCCGCCAGGGTCAGCAGGACTGGAGGCCCTACTCGGTGAAGGGACCGATCACCGGCAACCACGCCGACACCCTCACACAGGCCGCCGAACAAGGCCTGGGCCTGGTGATGTTTCCGTCGTGGCTGATTGGT
Organism: Pseudomonas sp. BF-B-15; assembly: GCF_019946675.1. Lineage (NCBI taxonomy): Bacteria > Pseudomonadati > Pseudomonadota > Gammaproteobacteria > Pseudomonadales > Pseudomonadaceae > Pseudomonas > Pseudomonas sp. BF-B-15. The sequence goes on along the minus strand of NZ_JAGYFZ010000083.1, from coordinate 6,212 downwards.
GAAGCGGTGCGCAACGGCACGCTGGTGCCGGTGCTGGGGGAATATCAGGTGTCCAACAGCCTTGAGCCGCAACAGATCGCCGTGCTCTGGCCCGGGAGCCGGCGGTTGTCGGTGAAGGTAAGGACGGTGATTGATTTCTATGTCGAATGCTTTGGGGCTGTGCCGTATTGGGACAGGCCGTAACATTGACAGCACAACCTGTAGGAGCCGGCTTGCCGGCGATGGCGGCGCGTCAGTCAACATTGATGGCGCCTGACACACCGCTATCGCCGGCAAGCCGGCTCCTACAAAGGGGTGTTGTGTCAGTCGACTTCAATGTTGACTGACATACCGCTATCGCCAGCAAGCCGGCTCCTACAAAGGGGTGTTGTGTCAGTCGACATCGATGTTGGCTGACATGTCGCCATCGCCGGCAAGCCGGCTCCTACAAGGTGTGGGGGTCAGATGCGGAACTGGCCGACCAGAGTGCCGAGGCGCTGGCCAAGATCAGCCAGGCTGCGGGACGTCTGGGCGCCGAGTTGGGTTTCGCCGGCCACGTTGTCCACGGCCACCGCGATCTGATGCACGCTGCGGTTGATCTCTTCGGCCACGGCGGTCTGCTCCTCGGCGGCGCTGGCGATCTGCGCGTTCATCGAGTTGATGGTGCCGATCAGTTGAGCCATGGTGTCCAGCGAAGCACCCGCTTCGTTGGCCTGCATGGACGTGCCGTCGCCGGCCTCGCTGGAGCGGCGCATCGCTTCCACCGCCGACTGAGTGCCGGCCTGCAAGCGGTCGATCATGCCCTGGATTTCCTGGGTGCTGATTTGCGTGCGGCTGGCCAGCGCACGGACTTCGTCGGCCACCACCGCAAAACCGCGACCGGCCTCACCGGCACGGGCCGCTTCAATGGCGGCGTTGAGCGCCAACAGGTTGGTCTGCTCGGCAATCGAACGGATCACCCCGAGCACGCTGACAATCGATGACACGTCCTTCTGCAGGCTGTCGAGGGACACGCCGCTGCTGCGAATATCGTCGACCAACGCATGGATCTTGACGATGCTGCCGGCCACCACACGCTTGGCCGTCTGACCTTCTTCGTCGGTCTGCTGCGCCGCCACTGCGGCGTTTTGTGCACTTTTCGCCACTTCTTGCGCGGCGGCCGACATTTCGTTGATCGCCGTGGCCACCTGATCGGTCTCGTGACGTTGACGCTCCATCGCCTGATCCGAACGCTGGGCCTGATCGGAGACCTGGTTCACCAGCCCGGTCAATTGCGAGGTCATTTCGGTGATCTGGCGCACCAGGCCGTGGATCTTGTCGACGAACCGGTTGAACGAGCCGGCGAGTTGGCCGAGTTCATCCTGGCTGGTGATGGTCAGGCGCCGGGTCAGGTCGCCCTCGCCCGCCGCGATGTCGTCGAGGTTGGCTTTCATCAGGTTCAGCGGACGCAGAATGGTGTTGGCCAGCAGCATGCCGGCGGCGGCAATCAGCAACAGCACGACGGCGGCGATGCCGATGATGCTCAGCAACACGCCTTCCATCCGGTCTTGAACCTTGGCTTCGACCACGGCCACCTGCGCTTCGATACCGTCGAGGTTGACCGAGGTGCCGACCGCCATGTCCCACTTCGGCAGGTATTCGGTGTAGCCGAGTTTTGGTACCAGCACCTGAGTGTTGCCAGGCAATGGCGAGCTGTATTGCAGGTAGTGAGTGCCGTCTTTGGCGACTTTCACCAGATCGCGGTTGACGTAGACGCCGTTCGGGTCGCGGTTGTCCTTGAAGCTTTGGCCCACGCCTTCGGGGCTGTTGGCCTTGAACAGGCGCACGGTGTTGGAGTCGTAGCCGAAGAAGTAGCCGTCCTTGCCGTAGCTGATGCTCGACAGCAATTTGATCACCTGGGCCCGCGCCGCGTCATCGCCAGGGGCGGCGGCCTCGTAGAGCGGTTTGATCGCGGTCATGGCCACGGCGACGTAACTTTGCAGGGTGGCCTTGGCGTCGCTGAGCAGGCGCTGACGCGTCTCCTCGACTTCCTTGCGGGCCTGTTCCTGCAGAACGAACAACGTGGTCAGGCTGATAACCAGCGCAAAGAGCAACACCGGGAGGACGGCAAGGGACAGGACTTTAGCCTTCAGGCTCATGCGCATGACGGTTCACTCTTTTGGTTTTATTGGCGTGGTTAAAGGCTTTAACGGCACGCCAACGCAAAACTGTAGGAGTCCGGCTTGCCGGCGATGGCGTATTTGAAATTGCCATCGCCAGCAAGCCGGCTCCTACAGATTGCGCGATCAACGCTGACCCTACCGACACCTCTGACCTGTAGGAGCCGGCTTGCTGGCGATGGCGTTTTCACAGGCACCATCACCGGGCAGGTTGGAATCAGAGAACCATCGCGGCCACCCAGCCGAACGCCAGCAGCGGCAGGTTGTAATGCAGGAAGGTCGGGACCACGGTGTCCCAGATGTGGTGGTGCTGACCGTCGATGTTCAGGCCGGAGGTCGGGCCGAGCGTCGAGTCGGAAGCAGGCGAACCGGCGTCACCCAGCGCGCCGGCGGTGCCGACGATGCAGACGATGGCGATCGGGCTGAACCCCAGTTGCACGCACAGCGGCACGAAAATCGCCGCCAGAATCGGCACGGTGGAAAACGACGAACCGATGCCCATGGTCACCAGCAGACCGACCAGCAGCATCAGCAGCGCACCGATGCCTTTACTGTGGCCGATCCACGACGCCGACGCTTCAACCAGCGTCTGCACCTGACCGGTGGCTTTCATCACTTCGGCAAACCCCGAGGCGGCGATCATGATGAAACCGATCATCGCCATCATCTTCATGCCTTCGGTGAACAGGTCATCGGTGTCGCGCCACTTCACGATGCCCGACACCGAGAAGATCAAAAAGCCTGCCAGTGCACCGATAATCATCGAGTCCAGCAACAACTGAATAATGAACGCCGCCGCAATCGCCACACCCGCAACCATCAGGCTCAGCGGGTTGTACTGCACCGCGACCTGCTCGACCTGTTCGATCTTTTCCAGGTCGTAGACGCGCTTCTTGCGGTAGCTGATAAAGGCTGCCGCAAGCCCCACCACCATGCCCAGCGCCGGAATGCCCATGGCATGGGTGACGTTGATGCCGCTGATATCGACACCGCTGCGGGCCACGTTGGCCAGCAGGATTTCATTGAGGAAGATGTTGCCGAAGCCCACGGGCAGGAACATGTACGGGGTGATCAGACCAAAGGTCATGACGCAGGCGATCAACCGCCGATCCAGTTGCAGCTTGGTCAGCACATACAACAGCGGCGGCACCAGCAACGGAATAAAAGCGATATGTATCGGCAGAATATTCTGTGAAGCGATGGCCACCACCCACAGCAGGCCGATCAGCAGCCACTTCACAGAACCGCCACCGTTGGCGTGCTGGCGGTCAACCATGGCCAGGGCTTTGTCGGCCAGCGCATGGGCCAGGCCGGACTTGGCAATCGCCACCGCGAAGGCGCCGAGCAAGGCGTAAGACAAGGCCACTGTCGCCCCGCCGCCGAGGCCGCTGTTGAAGGCTTTCAAGGTGGCGTCGATGCCCAGGCCACCGGTCAAACCACCCACCAGCGCGCCGATAATCAGCGCGATCACCACGTGCACGCGGGACAGGCTGAGAATCAGCATGATGCCGACCGCGGCAATTACAGCATTAATCATCGTTACCTCAAGGCAAGCGAAATGAGCCCGGCCGGCAGTCTGCGAAGAGCCGCCAGCGGGATAAGGAATGGGTTTTATTAGAGGGCGCGCACTGTGCCGGACCATCACCGCCTTGTCAAAGCCGCGAGACCCGAACGCAAGCTAGGCCCTCCCTTTCCAAAACGACATCGCCCCCTGTAGGAGCCGGCTTGCCGGCGATGGCGGTGGTTCAGTCCACCCGTTATTGACTGGACGGACGCCATCGCCAGCAAGCTGGCTCCTACAGGATTCGTGATAATGATTCCATTTCGTCGGACGGCGTAAAGAATGCGGATTTTCGGCCGTTACAGTGCAAAGTCTCAGATATTTATCGAATAAGGACGTCTCCATGTCGCTCAGACAACTTTCCATTCAATGGAAAATCACCCTGCTGGCCGGGCTTTGCCTCGCCGGTATCGTGACCTTGCTGGTAGGTCTTTCGCTGTATCGCATGGAGCACAGTTCCGAGCTGGTGAAAGCCTCGAGCATGGAGATGCTCACTGAAGCCGCCCAGGCCCGGATCGAGTCCCAGGGCGAAAACCAGGCGCTGAACATTCGCCAGCAGTTCATGGATGCCTATCAATATGGCCACGGCTTTTCCCGTCAGGTGTTGTTCCTGCGCGATCAGGCCGAAAAGCGCTTTCTCGATGCCTTCGACCTGCGTGAAGACCTGACCCGCCAGGTCAAGTCTGCGTTGCAAGCCAACCCGGAATTGCTCGGCCTGTCGCTGGTGTTCGAAGCCAATGCGCTGGACGGCAAGGACGAACTGTTCGCCGGCCAGGCTGAGCTGGGCAGCAACGACAAGGGCCGTTTCGCGCTGTACTGGTCGCAACCGACCCCCGGCAAGGTGACGTCGATGGCGCTGCCCGAAAGCGACATGGCCGACACCAGCACCGGCCCCAGCGGTGAACCCGCCAACGCCTGGTTCACCTGCCCGCGCACCTCGCTCAAGCCCTGCGTGATCGAACCCTACTTCTATGTGATCGACGGCCAGAACGTGCTGATGACCAGCATCGTGTTCCCGCTGATGGTCAATGGCAAAGTCATCGCCTCGCTGTCGGTGGACATCAACCTCAACAGCCTGCAAGCAGTCAGCCAGGGCGCGAGCAAGAAGCTTTATGACGGCCAGACCAACGTCAGCATCATCAGCCCGGCCGGTTTGCTCGCCGGCTACAGCCCGGACGCCAGCAAACTCGCCCAGCGCCTGGACGCTGTGGATAAAACCAACGGCACCGAACTGATCCGCCTGCTCGCCGCCAGCAGCAAAACCGCCAGCCTGCACAGCAACCAGCAGTTGAAAGTGCTGTCGCCGTTCCAGCCGATCCCCGACGGCAAATCGTGGGGCGTGTTGCTCGACGTGCCGGAAAAAGTCCTGGTCGGCCCCGCCGAAACCCTGAAAAAACAACTCGATGAAAGCAATACCGCCGGCACACTGGTCGAACTCGGCCTCGGCGTGCTGGCCGCGTTGATCGGCCTGTTGCTGGTGTGGCTGATGGCGCGCAGCGTGACCAAACCGATTCTGGGTGTGGCGCACATGCTCGAAGACATCGCCAGCGGCGAAGGCGACCTGACCCGGCGCCTGGCCTATGACAAAAAGGATGAACTGGGCCAGTTGGCCGGCTGGTTCAACCGTTTCCTCGACAAGTTGCAGCCGATCATCGCCGAGGTGAAACGCTCGGTACAGGACGCGCGCAGCACGGCGGACCAGTCTTCTGCCATCGCCACGCAGACCAGCGCCGGCATGGAACAGCAATACCGTCAGGTCGATCAGGTGGCGACCGCTTCCCACGAAATGAGCGCCACCGCCCAGGACGTTGCCCGCAGCGCGGCACAAGCGGCACAAGCAGCGCGCGATGCCGATCACGCCACCCGCCGTGGCTTGACCGTGATCGACCAGACCACCACCAGCATCGACAACCTCGCCGCCGACATGAGCGCAGCGATGGTGCAGGTCGAAGGCTTGGCGGCCAACAGCGAGAAAATCGGTTCGGTACTGGAAGTGATCCGCGCCATCGCCGAGCAGACCAACCTGCTGGCCCTCAACGCCGCGATCGAAGCGGCTCGTGCCGGTGAGGCCGGACGCGGTTTTGCGGTGGTCGCCGACGAAGTGCGCAACCTGGCGCGGCGTACGCAGGAGTCGGTTGAAGAAACCCGTCTGGTGATCGAGCAGTTGCAGAACGGCACGCAGGATGTGGTGGGGTCGATGAACAACAGCCATCGCCAGGCTCAGGGCAGTGTCGAGCAGGTCAGCCAGGCCGTCACGGCGTTGCGCCAGATCGGCGACGCAGTAACGGTGATCAGCGACATGAACCTGCAGATTGCCTCAGCGGCGGAAGAGCAAAGCGCGGTGGCGGAAGAGATCAACAACAACGTGGCGACGATCCGGGACGTGACCGAGTCGCTGTCGGGGCAGGCGAATGAGTCGGCGCGGGTGAGCCAGTCGCTGAATAGCCTGGCGAATCAGCAGCAGAGCCTGATGGATCAATTCCGCGTCTGACTGACAACACACCCCTTGTAGG
>NZ_JAGYFZ010000082.1:0-27519 GCF_019946675.1 Pseudomonas sp. BF-B-15 | reverse complement strand
CCCTCGGCCCGGACGTCCTCGCCCTGATGGAGCAAGGCCTCGCCCCCTTCGATGCGCTGGACAAGGTCCTCACGCGCAACGGCTACAGCCAATACCGACAGATCACCGCCATCGACCACCTCGGCCAGACCGCCCACTTCAGCGGCGCGCAAACCTTGGGCAACCACAACGCCGTGTCCGGCGAACAATGTGTGGCCGCCGGCAACATGCTCGCGAACCGGGGCGTGATCGAGGCGATGGTCGAGGCCTTCGAACACGGCGAAGGTCAACTCGCCGACCGTCTGCTCGCCGCGATGAAAGCCGCTATCGCCGCTGGTGGCGAAGCCGGGCCGGTGCATTCGGCAGCGATGGTGGTGGTCGGCGAACTGACCTGGCCGATCATCAATCTGCGGGTCGACTGGGCAGATGAAGACCCTATCGGCGGGTTGGAAAAACTCTGGGACGCCTACCGCCCACAAGTCCAGGACTACATCGACCGCGCCCTCGCCCCGGACAAATCCCCCGGCTACGGCGTCGCCGGAGACGACCGATGAGCAGCAGCCGCGACGTGCTGCAAACCCTGGTGGCGTTCGACACCACGAGCCGCGAATCAAACCTGCAGCTCATCGAGTTTGTCCGCGACTATCTCGCGAGTCTCGATGTGCCTTGTGAACTGATCTACAACGAGCAGCGCAGCAAGGCCAATCTGTTTGCCACGATCGGCCCGGCGGATAAGCCGGGCATCGTGCTGTCGGGACATACAGATGTGGTGCCCGTCGATGGCCAGCCGTGGACCGTTGCGCCGTTCGAACTGACCGAGCGCGATGGCAAGTTGTATGGTCGCGGTACGGCGGACATGAAGGGCTACATTGCTTGCGTGCTTGCCCTCGTTCCATCCTTGGTGAACGCGTCTTTGCGACTTCCGGTGCACATCGCACTTTCGTACGATGAAGAAGTCGGCTGCCTTGGCGTGCGCTCGTTGCTAAAAGCGCTGGAACAACGCCCGGTCAAACCGATGCTCTGCATCATTGGCGAGCCGACCGAACTGAAACCGGTACTCGGGCACAAAGGCAAACTGGCGATGCGCTGCGATATTCATGGCGAAGCGTGCCATTCGGCGTATGCGCCGCTTGGGGTCAATGCCATTGAGTACGCCGCCGAATTGATCGGCGAACTGGGACGAATCGGTAACCGACTGAAAGCGCCCGAGCATCACGATGCGCGTTTCGATCCGCCATTTTCCACCGTACAAACCGGTGTGATTTCCGGTGGCAAAGCGTTGAACATTGTCCCGGCCGATTGCCGGTTCGACTTCGAAATACGCGCGTTGCCCTCGCATGATCCAAGCGAAGTCGCCCAGGAATTGAAAGCCTACGCCGAGCAGCAAGTGCTGCCGCGAATGCGTGCGGTCAGTGAACAGAGCGAGATTTGCTTCAGTGAGTTGTCGGCGTATCCCGGATTGGCGACGGACGCCCACAGCGAAGCGGCTGAATTGATCGCTGCATTTTCCGGCTCCAGGGAATTTGGAACAGTGGCCTTCGGCACCGAGGGCGGCCTGTTCGATGCAGCAGGAATTCCCACCGTTGTCTGTGGCCCCGGGAGCATGGATCAGGGTCATAAACCGGATGAGTTCGTCAGCCTCGAACAACTCAATGCCTGCGACGCGATGCTGCAACGAATGCTCACATCCATCAGCCTGTAGAAGCCAGCTTGCTGGCGATGGCGGACTAACATTCAACACCTGTGTTGACTGACACTCCGCTATCGCGAGCAGGCTCGCTCCTACAGGGTTTTTGGGCGACCCGTGGACCTACTTTTTTTAACGTCTGTACCAACAAAACTACTAATTTATCTATCCCACCCCACCGCACATCATCAACTCCAACAAGAAAAGCGTCGCCCCACGCGGCGCTCACCGAAGTACGTCCACGTACTCAAAATTGCCTTGGAGTCCGTCATGGTTACCGCAGCAACAGCACCCGCCCCACTCATCGAAAAACACACCATCGGCTACGTGCCACCCGAAGATCGCCACGGCAAAACCCGTGACCTGTTCACCCTCTGGTTTGGCGGCAACATCGCCCCGCTGCCCATCGTCACCGGCGCCCTCGGCGTGCAGATGTTTCACCTCAACCTGGTGTGGGGCATTGTCGCCATCCTCGTCGGCCACCTGGTCGGCGGCGTGCTGATGGCACTGCACTCGGCGCAGGGCCCGCAGATGGGCATCCCGCAAATGATCCAGAGCCGCGCCCAGTTCGGTTCCCTCGGCGCGCTGCTGGTGGTGCTGATCGCCGGCATCATGTACATCGGTTTCTTCGCCTCCAACATCGTCCTCGCCGGCAAGTCCCTGCATGGCGTGGTCGACAGCGTGCCGGTGCCGGTCGGCATCGTCATTGGCGCCCTCGGCTCCGGCATCATCGGCATCATCGGCTATCGCTTCATTCACGTGCTCAACCGCATCGGCACCTGGGTGCTCGGCGCGGGTATCGTGCTTGGCTTCGGCTACATCTTCACCCACGTGCAGACCGCCGACTTCCTCACACGCGGCAGCTTCAACATTTCCGGCTGGCTCGCCACCGTGTCCCTTGCCGCACTCTGGCAGATCGCTTTCGCGCCCTACGTCTCCGACTACTCGCGCTACCTGCCGGCCAACGTGCCCGTCGCCGCAACCTTCTGGACGACTTATCTGGGCACAGTGCTCGGTTCCAGCCTTTCGTTCATCTTCGGCGCCGTCGCCGTCCTCGCCACGCCCGTCGGCATGGACACCATGGACGCCGTCAAACTCGCCACCGGCTCCATCGGCCCATTGATGCTCGTGCTGTTCCTGCTCAGCGTCATCAGCCACAACGCCCTCAACCTCTACGGCGCGGTGCTGTCGCTGATCACCCTGGTGCAAACCTTCGCCTACCGCTGGATCCCCACCGCCAAAAGCCGCGCCATCCTGTCGATCATCCTCCTCGCCGCCTGCTGCTTCGCCGCCGTCGGCGCCTCTGCCAACTTCATCGGCCACTTCGTCGACATGGTGCTGGTGTTGCTCGTGGTGTTGGTGCCATGGACCGCGATCAACCTGATCGACTTCTACGCCATCCACAAAGGCCAGTACGACATCAATTCGATCTTCAAGGTCGATGGCGGCATCTACGGCCGGTACAACCCGCAGGCACTGTTGGCGTACGCGATCGGGATCGTGGTGCAGATTCCGTTCATGAACACGCCGCTGTACGTCGGGCCGATTTCGCAGCACATCAATGGGGCTGACCTGTCCTGGCTGGTGGGCCTGATCATCACCTCGCCGCTCTACTACTGGCTGGCCAATCGCGACACCGCGTACAAGCGCCGCCTCTCCACCGGGAAACTGGCCAATAGCCTCTAACTCCCTCACATTTCAACCGCAATAAAAAACCGCATTAATGCGGTTTTTTATTGCTTGATCATATTATGCAGCTCCAAGATATTGACTATCACGCATAATAAAAACGCCAATAAAACCGTTATTGAAAATTTGACATGTCTCAGCAACTTTACACTCTAATAAAAAATTGATCTGGCTGATTTCAAAATTGTAACGCTGGCGTTGCACCGCGCCAGTGCCGCTTCAAAAAAACGATATATCCACCTGCCTGATTTTGGTGCAAAAATACATATTCTACTCATATGACCAAACGAAATAAGTTAGATATCCATCTGTTTTTATTGATGTTTTTTATTTGCAATTCACATATTGTCTTTTGGCACCTTCCTTGTAACCCCCACTCTTTATATTGCTGGCGCGAACTGTTCGAAATTCCTGTTAAAAAAAATGACAGTGCCAGGAAGATGTTTGTCTACACTCTTGGTTCTGCGATTGCTGGCCCGAAAAACACGTTGAACCAAACTGCCGCTTAGTTAGCCAAATAGAGCAACTGTCGGCCTGTGTGGCATGCCGACGGCCATCCGAAATCCGGGTATATGGGGAACTTACCAATGCGTATCAGCATATTTGGTCTGGGGTATGTGGGCGCTGTATGCGCGGGCTGTCTGTCTGCTCGCGGTCATGACGTAATCGGCGTGGATGTCTCGCAAGTCAAGATTGACCTGATCAACCAGGGTAAATCGCCTATCGTCGAACCCGGCCTGGAACCGCTGCTCGAACAGGGAGTGAATTCGGGGCGGCTACGCGGCAGCAGTGATGTAAAGGCGGCCGTGATGGACACGCAGATGTCGTTCCTCTGTGTCGGTACGCCATGCAAGAAGAATGGCGATCTGGATCTGGTCTACATAGAGTCGGTCTGCCGCGAAATCGGCGAAGCCCTGCACACCAAGGACAGTTGGCATACGGTGGTGGTGCGCAGCACCGTGCTACCGGGCACCGTCAAGAATGTGGTGATCCCGATACTGGAAGACTGTTCCGGCAAGAAGGCCGGGGTCGACTTCGGTGTGGCGATCAACCCGGAATTCCTGCGCGAAAGTACGGCGATCAAGGACTACAACTGTCCGCCCATGACAGTGATCGGTGAACTCGACCAACGCAGCGGTGACCTGCTCGCCTCGCTCTTTCAAGAGCTGGACGCGCCGCTCCTGCGCCGCAGTATCGAAGTGGCCGAGATGATCAAGTACACCTGCAATGTCTGGCACGCGACCAAAGTCACCTTCGCCAATGAGATCGGCAATATCGCGAAGGCTGCCGGCGTGGACGGTCGCGATGTGATGGACGTGGTCTGCCAGGACACCAAGCTCAACCTGTCGCGTTATTACATGCGCCCAGGTTTCGCGTTCGGCGGTTCCTGCCTGCCCAAGGATGTGCGTGCGTTGAATTACCGCGCCGGGCAGCTGGATGTCGAGCACCCGCTGCTGGCGTCGATCATGCGCAGCAATGCGGCGCAGGTTCAGCGAGCCTTCGACATCATCACCAGTTACGGCAAGCGGCGTATCGCCCTGCTCGGCCTGAGCTTCAAGGCCGGCACCGATGACCTGCGCGAAAGCCCGCTGGTGGAGTTGGCCGAAATGTTGATCGGCAAGGGCTACGACCTGCATATCTTCGATCGCAACGTTGAATACGCGCGCATCTACGGGGCCAACAAGGACTACATCGAATCGAAGATTCCGCACCTGGCTTCGCTGCTACGCGCTGACCTTGTGAAGGTGATCGACGAGGCGGAGGTGATTGTGCTTGGCAACGGTGACGAGTCCTTCAGAGCCCTCGCGCTTGAAGTGCCCGAGGGCAAGCAGGTGGTTGACCTGGTGGGTTTCATGCCACACACCAGTGACGATCAGCTCGAAGGCATCTGCTGGTAAGAGAGTCACCGAACTGCAACCCGGGCAATACGGGTTTATCGAACAGGAGTCACAAGTATGGCTGGTGCCAGGGATTACTTGCGCGAAGCGGCGGGCTGGCTGTTTTACGTCACCGCGTTGCTGGGGCTTGCACTGCTGCTGCCGCGCTCAGTGTTCGATCCCCAATCCAGGGACTTTCTCCTGTTGCTGGGGGCGGTCGGTATCTGGCGTTATTCGATGGGGGCTGTCCATTACCTTCGGGGGCTGCTGTTCCTTTATGTGGTGTTCCCCTACTACAGACGCAAAGTTACCCGGCTCGGCAGCATTGCCGACCCGTCGCACGTGTTTTTGCTGGTCACCAGTTTTCGGATCGAGGCGTTGACCACGGCGCAGGTGTACCGCTCGGTGATTGAAGAGGCCATCGGTTGTGGTTACCCGACCACGGTGGTCTGTTCCATCGTCGAGCTCGCCGATGAATTGCTGATCAAGGCGCTCTGGGACAGCTATACCCCGCCGGAGCAGGTCAAGCTGAGCTTCGTGCGGATTCCCGGCACCGGCAAGCGCGATGGCCTGGCCAATGGTTTCCGGGCGATCTCCCGGCACGTGCCGGACGCCGATGCGGTGGTGGCCGTGGTCGATGGCGACACCGTGCTCTCCGCCGGGCTGGTACGTCAGACCGTGCCCTGGTTCAAGCTCTTTCCTAACGTCGGCGGGTTGACCACCAATGAGTTCTGCGAGGTACGCGGCAGCTACCTGATGAGCGAATGGCACAAGCTGCGGTTCGCCCAGCGGCACATCAATATGTGCTCGATGGCACTGGGCAAGCGGGTGCTGACAATGACCGGGCGGATGTCGGTGTTCCGCGCCCAAGTGGTGACCGATCCCGGATTCATTCAAGACGTTGAGCGCGATTATCTGCAGCACTGGCGCCTGGGGCGTTTCCGCTTTTTGACCGGCGATGACAAGTCCAGTTGGTACAGCCTGATGCGGCTGGGTTACGACACCTTTTATGTGCCCGATGCAGCGATCAACACCGTCGAGCATCCCCCGGAAAAGAACTTCATCAAAGCCAGCCGCAAGCTGATGTTCCGCTGGTATGGCAATAACCTGCGGCAGAACTCACGGGCCCTGCACCTTGGCGTGCGGCGGCTGGGCTGGTTCACCTCGCTGGTGTTGCTCGACCAACGCGTATCGATGTGGGCCAGCCTGCTCGGGCCGTCGGTGGCGATCATTGCCAGCCTCAAATACAGCATCGCCTACTTGCTGATTTATGTGCTCTGGATCGGCGTGACGCGCCTGATCCTGAGTCTTCTGTTGCTGGCGTCGGGGCACCCGGTCGGGCCGGCTTATCCCCTGATTCTCTATTACAACCAGCTGGTCGGCGCCATGGTGAAGATCTATGTGTTCTTCCGTCTCGACCAGCAATCGTGGACGCGCCAGAAAACCAAACTCGACCGTGGGCTGGCGAGCTATCAGCGCTGGTTCAATACCTGGTCGTCGCGGGCCATGACGTTTTCGGCGGGCAGCGTGTTTTGCGCGCTGCTGATGTGGATTGTGTAGTGCAGGTGTCAGGGCCGTGGCAGGCCGTGCCGGATCGGACTCAATCGATGGGAAGGAACGCGTTATGAACACAGCTTTTGTTGCTGTTGATGACAATGTCGTGCACGAGTCGGAGGTGCAGCGTCAGCATGCGCGGCTGACTCTGCCGGCGAGGATCAAGTTTCACGGGCCGGACCGGGAGCCGTTCGATTGCGAGCTGATCGACTTGTCAGCCGGCGGATTCAGCCTGAGTCAGCCGGGTACAACGCTGATCGTGGGCCGGCAACACAAAGGCAAATTGGTGTTCCAGGTCGATGCACTGGGGTTTGCCATCGACGTGGAGTTTGTCGTGCGCTCGATTAACGACGAGGGGCAGCGCATAGGTTGCGAGTTTCAAAACCTGCGCCCTCGTGCGATTTCCGCCTTGCGTTACGTGATCACCTCTTACCTCTCGGGCGGGGTGATCAGCCTGGGTGACATGCTCTCGACCCAGCAGCGCGACAACTTCACCAAGCCGCGAAAGCACGAAAGCGGCCACGGCATGGGCATTCTCGCTCGCGTGCGGGCCACCGCGGTAAGCCTGCTGATGTTCCTGGTGGGACTGTTTGCCTTTGGTTATGTGGTGCACCAGTTGTATGGCATTTATTTCGTCACCCATGCCGAATCGGCGCGGGTCAATGTGCCCGGCCAGTTGATCGGTCTGCCGCGCGACGGCAGCGTCAATTCGTTGGTCAAAGTCGGGTCGGTGGTGGCCAAGGGCGCCCCGCTGGCGACCTTTTCCGCCTCGCTGCTGGATGTGATGAAAGGCAACCTGCCGCCCGGACAGGCGACCCCGGAAAACCTTGAGCGCCTGTTCAGCCGAACCCTGCAAGGTTCGCTGACCAGCCCTTGCGATTGCCGGGTGGTGTCGCAACTGGTGCCGGACGGCCAGGTCGTCGGCAAGGGCACCACGGTGTACGAGTTGATGCCGATCGACGGTGTGGCGACCATCGAGGCGCGCTTCCCCTACAAGAATTTTGCCAAGATCCAGCCCGGCAAAGCGGTGAGCTTCCAGTTGATCGGCGAAGAACAGCCACGCGCGGGCAAAATCACTGCGGTGGCGCTGGACAACGGCGGCCTGGCCTCGGACCTGCGGGTCACCATTGAGCCTGACAGCCCGTTGCAAACCGATCAGGCCGGGAGGCCGGTGGAGGTCAGTATCGAAGACCTGCAAGGCAATGTCTGGGTGCAGAGTGCCTCGGCGGCCAATGCCTGGGTGAAAAACACCTGGGCGAATAAAGTCATGGCGGCCGGAAAATGAACGGCGCATGGCGATCGGGGCTGCGGTTTTCCGCGCTGGCCGCGGCCCTGACAATGATTCATGGGTGCGGCACCCTCCCCGATCAAGGCTTGGCGCGCGAGGCCATGGCGCGCGGCGATTATGAAACGGCTCGCAAGAACTACGCGCCGCTGGCCGAGGACGGCTATGCCGACGCCCAGGCCGGAATGGGCGACTTGACGGCCTCGGCGGGCGACCCCGCGAGCCTGAAAGAGGCTGAGGGATTGTACCGGCAGGCCGCGCCGGAATCGGTCAAGGCGCAGTCACGTCTGGGCCGCGTGTTGCTTCGTCAGGGACCGACGGATCCCAAGCAAGTGCAAGAGGCCCGGCAATTGCTGGAAGGCGCGCTGGACAAAGGCGAGTTCAGTGCAGTGGTGCCGCTGACCTTGTTGTACCTGGGGTACCCGCAACTGACGCCGGGGGTGGATCCGCAACAGAAGGTCAACAGTTGGCGCGCCCAGGGCATTGTCGAGGCAGACATGGCGCAAATCCTGATTTACCGCAATCAGGGCACCTATAACGCTCACCTGCCGCAGATCGAGCAGATGTGCCGGGCGAGACTGGCATTACTCGATGCCTGTTATGTAGAGCTGGCCACTATCAACCGAATGCGCGCCCAGCCCAAGGCGCAAGCCGACTTGCTGGCGCAGTTGCGCCAGGGTTGGCGTGAGGGACGAGTCGCGCCCTTGCGGGTCGAGTCGGTGGCGCGCGTTCTGTCGACGCCGACACTCGAAGGCCCGGCCGATCCGCAAAGCGCCCAACGCCTGCTCGAAGAACTGGCACCCGACTATCCACCGGCCTGGACCAGCCTGGCGCGGCTGATCGACGACTACCCCGCCCAAGGCGATGCGCCGCAATTGCTCTCGGCCTTGCAGCGCGGGCGCGAAGCGGGCGATCCACGGGCGGAACTGCTGACCGGGCGCTTGTATTACCTCGGCAAATGGCTGCCGCAGGACCCGCGCCTGGCGCAAGAGCACCTGCTCAAGGCGGCCGCCGCCGGTGAAGTCGGAGCACATTACTACCTCGGCCAGTTGTACCGGCGCGGTTATCTGGGCCAGGTCGAACCACAGAAAGCGCTGCAACACTTGCTGCTGGCAGCACGCAACGGTTCGCCCAATGCCGACCTGGCGCTGGCGCACATGTTTTCCGATTCACGCGGGGTCAAGGTCAATCGAATCAATGCCTTTGTCTTTGCGCAACTCGCGCAACGCCAGGGCGTGGTAAATGCGGGGCCAGTGCTGTCGGCCGTGCAGTCGGGGATGACCCCGGCAGAGAGGAAAATCGCGCAGCCCTTACTTGAGGAAGAAGCTCAGGCCCGTCTGACGGGCGCGGCTCTCGCCAGGCTGCAAACTCCGGAAAATGGACAGGACTTACTATGAAACAAGCACTGTTGGCAGGTTATGGTCTGGGAGTTTCGCTGATGTGCAGCGCCGGTCTGGTGCTGGCGGCGGAAGTGGCGCCGAAGAATTTCGGCCTGGATGTGAAGATTACCGGCGAGTCGCAGGACGACCGGGACCTGGGCACTGCACCCGGTGGCACCCTCAACGATATTGGCCTCGACCTGCGCCCCTGGGCCTTTGGCCAATGGGGCAACTGGAGCGCCTATGTGATGGGCCAGGCGGTAGCGGCAACCGACACCATCGACACCGACACCGTGAACAACGGCGTCGACGACAGCAACACCCGTGAAGCGGATGACAGCTACCTGGCGCTTCGCGAATTCTGGGTCGACTATTCAGGCATCACGGCCTATCCGGGCGAGCATCTGCGCCTGGGGCGCCAGCGTCTGCGCGAGGACAGCGGCGAGTGGATGGACACCAACATCGAAGCGCTCAACTGGACCTTCGAAACCACGCTGCTGCGCAGCCACGTCGGCGCCGCTCAACGCTTTTCCGACTACCGCACCGACCTGGACGACCTGGCGCCGGAAGACAAAGACCGCTCCCATGCCTTCGCCGACATCTCTACGCAATGGACGCCCAACAATTGGGTCGGCTTGCGTGTACATCACTCGGAAGACAGCGGCAATCTGCCGGACCCCGGTGACCGGCTCGACACACTCGACAAGACCACCACCGGCAGCCTGACCTGGGTCGGCCTTGAAGCGAACGGTGACGGCTACAACTATCGCTCGACGATGCCGGTCAATTACTGGATCAACGCAACCTGGCTGACCGGCGATCGCGACAACCTCAACAGCGTGATCGTCCCTTCCGGCGATCGAATCGCGACAGGCCACACCAGCGGCGACGTCAATTCCTGGGCCGCGGACCTGGGCTTGCGCTGGAACATCGATGACGCCTGGCGCCTCGGTGCTGCCGCCGCCCGTGGCGATGGCGGCGGCAACGACCAGGAGAACCAGTTCCAGCAAACCGGCCTGCAAAGCAACCGCTCGAACTACACCGGCACGCGCTCACGGGTACACCGCTTCGGCGAAGCCTTTCGCGGTGAACTGAGCAACCTCCAGACCGCGACCCTGTTCGGCGCCTGGTCGTATCGCGAGGACTACGACGCCAGCCTCGTCTACCACCGCTTCTGGCGGGTCGACGACCAGACGGAAACTGGCGACGACGGGATCATCAATGCGGCGCTGGTGGACGGCGAGAAGGACCTGGGCCAGGAAGTCGATCTGGTCATGACCAAGTACTTCAAGCAAGGCCTGTTGCCCGCGAGCATGGTGGATTGGGTCGACGAACCCTCGGCACTGATCCGTCTGCGCCTGGGCGTGTTCTTCCCCGGTGACGCCTACGCCAACGACACCGATTCGAGCATGCACCGGGCGTTCATCGATTTCATCTGGAAAATCTAGGACCCGGTGGCTGCCCGCGCTGAAGCCATCGCGGGCACCGGCACATTGATCACAACCGGCTGCCTTTTGGATGAGTGAGACTTATGGACCGTGTCGTCAAAATAGGGCTGTTGCTTGCCGCAATGCTGTTGGTGCAGACGGCAGGTGCCAGTGCGGCAGGTGACGTCCTGATACCGCGCTACAGCATCAGCGAGGCTCCGGGAAAACCGTTGCTGATCAAGGAACCGAAAATGCCCGACCTGTCTGGCTATACCGCCGAGGCAGTCGCCGCGAAGATTGCCTACAAGCCCGCCGGCCGTGCCTTGATCCAGCCGATGCTCAAGGAAAACGCGCTGGACGAGTTCATCGGTGGCCAGGACCGCTTCAAGGAATGGGTGGTACGCCAAAAGCAAATGCCCGTGGCGATCTTCATCGACCGTGGCTACATGAGCCTGACGCAACTGGCACGCAGCCTGCCGCAGACAGCCCTGCGCGAGACCGCACCGGGGGTGTTTCTGGCGCGTTTGCCGATCGTCATCCGCCCCGGCGGGACGCTGCATATCGACAAATCGGTCAAGGAATTGCGTTTGTCCCAGGACGGCGGTTCGTTCCTGGTCAACGACGGCAAACTGTTCATTACCGATACCAAGGTCAGCGCCTGGAGCGAGAAAGACGACAGCCCGGCCTGGTTCAAAAAAGAGGAAACGTTTCGCCCGTTCCTGATTTCCTGGGGCGGCACCGAGACCTACATCGTCAACAGCACCATCACCAGCTTCGGCTACACCGAGAGCAAGAGCTACGGGGTGAGTATTTCCCAGTACAGCCCGAGCATGGCGCCGAAGATGAAGCGCAAAAAACCGACCGGCTGGCTGATCAATTCGCAGTTCATCGACAACTATTTCGGCTTCTATTGCTACGAGGCCGACGACGTGGTGATTCTGCGCAACACCTATCGCGCAAACATCGTATATGGCATCGACCCGCACGACCGTTCGCGCCGGCTGATCATTGCCCATAACGATGTCTTCGATACCCACAAGAAGCACGGCATCATCCTCTCGCGCGAGGTCAACGACAGCTGGATCATCTACAACCGCACCTACAACAATCATCTGTCGGGCATCGTCCTGGACCGCTCCAGCGTCAATAACCTGCTGGCCTACAACGAAACCTACAAAAACCGCTCCGACGGCATCACCTTGTACGAGAGCGGCAATAACCTGATCTGGCGCAACCGCGCGGCGGACAATGACCGACACGGGATCCGCGTGCGCAACAGCACCGGCGTGCGGCTGTATGAAAACGAGTTGATGGCCAACGCGCTGACCGGGATCTATGGCCACACCAAGGATTTGCGTGGCAGCGACCGCGATCTCAAGGAAGACCCTTACGAAGCCAAACTGTCGCTCACCGTGGTCGGCGGCAAGCTGATCGGCAACGGTTCCAGCCCCATCGCCGTGTTTTCACCCTCGCGCCTGGAACTCTATGACTTGACCTTTCTCGCACCGCAGAAACAGGACGGCCTGGCCTTCACCGGTTTGTTGGGGGACGTCCAGGGCGACTTGATGGACATCCTCCTGCGCCGCCATGCCGCCGCGTTGATTCTGCCCGAGACACTGTGAGGAGCCTGCCGATGAACACCTTTCATGGATTTGCCGCGCTTGGCCTGCTGTCCATGTCGATGGGGGCACAGGCGCAGCCGCAATACACGGCCGAGGCCTGCTGCCAGCTGTGCCCGCAAGCGGCGCAGGCGACATATTACGAACAGCCGGAGCTGAAAAACTACGCGACCCTGGTGGAGGCCAAGGACCAATGGCTCTTCCGCACCCGTAGCGATTTGCGCACCGACTTCGGCCTCGATGAGAGCGGCTACAAAGCCCTCAAGCGCCTGCGCGACGGACTCGCCCAGCGCGGGGTCGAACTGGTGCTGGTGATGCCACCCAGTCGCGGCCTGCTGCACGCCGACCGCCTGACGCCGCTGGAACTGGCCAGCTTCGATCAGGCCAGGGCCCGGCAAAACTACCTGCAAACCCTGGACCGGGTGCGCGGCCTGGGCATTCTGGCGCCCGACTTTGCCAACCTGCTGAGTTCGCCACAGCCCGCCGGGCAGCCCTTCTACTTCAAGGGCGATCACAACTGGACGCCCTATGGCGCCGACCGCAGTGCCCAATTGGTAGCCCAGACGCTCAAGGGCAACGATGTGCTCAAGGCGTTGCCGCATCAGGTCTTCGCCAGTCAACCGGCCGGCCTGCTGGGACGCTCGGGCACGCTGCAAAAAGCCGCCGCACAGATCTGCGGCAACGGCTATGCGGCGCAGTATGTGACCCGTTATCAAACCCGCGCCCAAGGCGATGCCAAGGGGCCGGCCAAGGTCGCACTGATCGGCACCAGCGCCAGCAGCGAGCTGTTCAACTTCCCCGGTTTCCTTGAACAATACCTGGAGACGCCGGTCCGCAACTTCAGCGTACCGGGCGGTGGCTACGATGATTCGTTGATCGCCTACCTGCTCGGCGACGACTTCCAGAACGCCCCGCCGGCGGTGCTGGTGTGGGAAACCGACAACCTCGACAGCCTTGGCAAACCCAGCTTCTACCGCCAGGCAATGGCGGCGCTGAGCGATGGCTGCGACAACCAGTCCCCGCTGCTCAAAAGCCAGGCGACCCTGCACAGTGGGCGCAATCAAGTGTTGTTCAACGGCAGTGGCGGCAACGTGTATCCGATCAAGGGCAATCGTTATCAGGTCGACCTCACGTTCGCGGATCCCGGCGTGCGTCTGTTGAACGCGACCCTGACCTACCTGAACGGTCGCCAGGAAAACCTCAGCTTGAGCCGTTCGCCGACGGTCAATACCCAGGGCCGCTTCGCCTTCGAGCTGCGCGGCGACGGGGACTGGGGCGAACAGACGCTTCTTTCCATGGACGTGCAACCGCCGCCGGGTATGACCACCACAGGGCTTTCAACCCGACTGTGCGTCAAACCCGCCATTACGGCAGCACCGACCCTGCGCACCGCGCAGACGGAGGAAAACTGATGCGCCCGGCACACTGGGCCGCCATTGGCGTGGCCTTCATTCTGATGGGGCCGATCATGCAAGCGGCCGCACAACTTCGCCCGCCGCAGGGCTATTACGCGCCGGCCACAGAGAAAAAGGGCGACGCGCAGAGCTGTCCGGCGACGCCCAAACCCTACACCGGTGACCTGCTGATCCCCAGCAAATACGAAGGCTCCGGCAAGGCTCGGGATCAGCTCAACGCAGAGTCCAACAAACGCTACAAGGAAATGTCCGGCGATATCAACGAACTGGAAAAAGGCGTCAACAAACAAGTCGCCGCCTATTTGCGGCTCGGCCGCCCCGGTCATGTGGACTGCACATTGAGCTGGTTGGGCGATTGGGCCAAGGCGCAGGCGCTGCTGAGCACCACCTACACCCACACCGGCAAGTCGATGCGCAAATGGGCGTTGGGCAGTATTTCTTCGGCGTACCTGCGGCTCAAGTTTTCGCGTTCACAGCCATTGAAAGGCCGTGAAGCGCAGACCCGGCCCATCGAAGCCTGGATCGGCAAACTCGCCGAACAGGTGGTGCGGGACTGGCGCGACCAACCGCTGGACCGCCTCAACAATCACCAGTATTGGGCGGCATGGTCCGTCATGGCGGCCTCGGTGGTGGTTGACCGGCGCGACCTGTTCGACTGGTCCGTCGCACAGTTTCGCATCGGCGCGTCCCAGGTCGATGCAGATGGATATCTGCCCAACGAATTGGGCCGCGACACCCGCGCACTGGCTTACCATAACTACGCGATGGGGCCGCTGATGATGATCGCCTCCTTCGCCCAAGCCAACGGCGTCGACCTGCGCGAAGAAAACCACGGCGCCATGCGGCGTCTGGCGACGCGCGTGGAAGAAGGCATCAAGAGTCCAGGTTTGTTCGAACGCAAGACCGGCCACAAGCAAGCACTCGAAGACCTCAACGAGGATGGCAAGTTTGCCTGGCTGGAACCGTACTGCGCCCTATACGACTGCTCAGCGCAAACCAACCGCTGGCGCCAATCGGTCGAACCGATGAAAAACTACCGCCTGGGCGGCGACATCACCCAGCTGTTTGCTGACCAGAAAGACCAGGTGCAACAGCCGGCACGCCCCTGATTGCGGCCACTTTGAATTGAGCTTGTGTTTCAACTAATGGAAGGCAGTCCTTCGCTGTTCGAAGCGCCTTCATATCGAACGATGAAGGTGTGGGAGGTAAGAAAAATGATTCCAGTCATTCTGTCCGGGGGCAGTGGTTCCCGGTTGTGGCCATTGTCACGCAAGTTGTATCCCAAACAGTTCCTGAGCCTGGCCGGTGAAGGATCACTCTTTCAACAAACCCTGCAGCGCCTGGCGTTCAACGGTATCGGCAAACCGATCGTGGTGTGTAATCAGGAGCATCGCTTTCTCGTCAATGAACAACTCGCCGCCATCGGCTGCACGCCGCAGGCAATCCTGCTCGAACCCTTCGGCCGCAACACCGCACCGGCGGTGGCGCTGGCAGCCCTCAAGCTGATTGCCGAAGGCCGCGATGAGCTCATGTTGGTCCTTCCGGCCGACCATGTGATCAGCGACGTCCCCGCCTTGCGCGCCACACTGGAACACGCAGAGCAAGAGGCGCTCAAAGGCAATCTGGTGCTGTTCGGCATTCCGGCGACACGTCCGGAAACCGGCTTCGGCTACATCAAGGCCGACTGCGGCGATGCGAGCGCCCACGCCTTCAAGGTCGAGCAATTCATCGAAAAACCCGACCAGCAAACCGCCGCCGAATTTGTCCGCTCCGGCGAATACTTCTGGAACAGCGGCATGTTCCTGTTCCGTGCAAGCCGCTACCTCGAAGAGCTGCGCACTCACGAACCGGACATGTACGACACCTGCGTGATGGCCCTGGAGCGCAGCCCCAGCAGCGAAGGCGTGACCAGCATCGATCGCGTCACCTTCGAATGCTGCCCGGACAACTCCATCGACTACGCGGTGATGGAACGCACCCACCGCGCGTGGGTCGTCCCGCTCAGCGCTGGCTGGAGTGACGTCGGTTGCTGGTCGTCGCTGTGGGATGTGCACGAAAAGGACACCGACGGCAATGTGCTCAAGGGCGATGTCGTCAGCTACAACAGCCGCAATTGCTTCGTCCATGGCAGCAGCAAACTGGTGACCCTGCTCGGGGTGGAAGACCTCGTCGTGATAGAAACCGAAGACGCACTGATGGTCGCGCACCGCGACACCGTGCAAGACGTGAAAAAACTGGTGAACACGCTCGACGCCCAAAATCGCTCGGAAACCCAGAACAACTGCGCGGTGTATCGCCCCTGGGGCAGCTACCATTCGGTGGACAACGGCATCCGCCACCAGGTCAAGCACATCACCGTCAAACCGGGCGCACAACTGTCCCTGCAAATGCACCACCACCGTGCCGAACACTGGATCGTGGTCTCCGGCACGGCCCAGGTGACGTGCAATGAAAAGGTCTTCCTGCTGACGGAAAACCAGTCCACCTACATTCCGATTGCTTCGGTGCATCGGCTGGCCAACCCCGGGAAAATTCCGCTGGAGGTGATTGAAGTCCAGTCCGGGAGCTATTTGGGTGAGGATGATATTGAGCGGTTGGAGGATGTTTATGGGAGAAATCAGCAGGTCAAGAATTGAGCCCATTCAGTAACCCCACCGAACACAACAAAGAGGTTACAAACAATATAGTAACTTGTCGAATGCATTTTGAGTGGTTACGCTGAACCTTATCAATCCAGGCTTTAGTGGACACCCTCATGAACAGCACTCCCCGTGGACCGGCCCTCTTCGTCGCCGACGCCGCCGCTCTCGATTTCCTGAACTCGATAGCAACGCCGGTCGATGAACCCGTCGACTGGATCGACGACGGCAACGGCTGGCTGGACTGGCTGAAACAATCGGGCTGGGTGGAAGACGAGATACTGCAACGGCTTCAGGCGCAAGCGATGCCTGGCGAGCTGGAAACCGTCGCAGCGCAGGCACGGTCATTGCGCGAATGGTTTCGCGGCTTTGTCCTGAAATACAAAGGAAAACCGCTTGAAGCCTTGGCCCTGACAGAGCTAGAGGCCTTGAATCGCTTGCTCGAACGGGACGAAAAATACACCCAGATCACGCTGCAGGACGGCGAAACACCGAAGCTCGCCTGGGAACTGAAACGGCGCTGGCGCGGTCCGGACTCCCTGCTGTTGCCACTGGGCGAAGTGCTCGCGCAGTTCGTCAGCGAGGAAGATTTCACCAACGTGAAATGTTGCGAAGGACCGAGCTGCACCCTGATGTTCGTCGATCACACCCGAGGCAGAAAACGCCGCTGGTGCAGCATGGCGGTCTGCGGCAACCGAGCGAAAGCAGCGGCCCACCGCGAGCGGCAAAAGAAAGTCATCGATGCTTGAGGGCGAAAAACAATAACCTGTCAAAATCATTTTGACAGGTTACTTTTTTCGTGCCAGATTTAATCTCGAAAACCGGCTTGATCTCATCCATGCGGTTACGAGGCCAATCATCATGACCACCACTACCCCCATCCGCTACACATTCGCCGACGTCGACGGCGTCCGCGTCTTCTACCGGGAGGCAGGAGAACCGGCCAAGCCGACCCTCCTCCTGCTCCACGGGTTTCCCAGCTCATCCCACCAGTTCCGCCAACTCATCCCGCTGCTGTCGGCACACTTCCACATCATCGCCCCGGACCTGCCCGGCTTTGGATTCACCGAAGTGCCTGCCGAGCGCAAATACGCGTACACCTTCGACGCACTGGCAGAAACGCTGGGGCATTTCGTCGAGACCCTGGGACTGAAACGCTACGCGATGTACGTCTTCGATTACGGCGCACCGACCGGCCTGAGACTGGCAGTCAAATACCCCGAGAGAATGACCGCACTGATCTCGCAAAACGGCAACGCGTACCTCGAAGGACTAGGCGATGCCTGGGCACCGATCAGAGCCTACTGGGCAGAACCGTCGGCCGAAAATCGCCAGGTCATCGCCGACGCAGTCCTGCACCTGGAAGGCACGCGCTGGCAATACGAACACGGCGTCAGCACGCCTGAACTCATCGCTCCCGAGTCCTACACCCTCGACGCGCTGCTATTGGAGCGGCCGGGCAACAAGGACATCCAGCTCGACCTGTTCCTGGACTACGCGAACAACCTCAAACGCTACCCGGACTTTCAGCGCTTCTTCCGCGAGACCCAACTGCCGACACTGGCCATCTGGGGCCAGAACGACCCCTTCTTCATCCCGCCTGGCGCAGAGGCGTTCAAACGCGACAACCCCAATGCCGTAGTCGAACTACTCGACACCGGACACTTCGCCCTGGAAACCCACGTCGACTACATCGCAAAACGCATCATCGAAGTGATTGGCAACGCCGCATAAAGGGATCGCAGGCGGACGCAACAGTGCGCCCGCCTACCCCGCCCCCTGTAGGAGTGAGCCTGCTCGCGATGAGGCCTGGACATCCAACATCTACATCAACTGTCACACCTTCCAGCCCACCCGATTTCACAAACCTGACATCCGAAAATCGTGTAGGAATTTACCTTTTGTAACGAGGGGGTTTATTCCCAACAGTCAGCGAAACCACCCCAAAACCTGCCCCCGATTTCCCAAGGCACTCCATACCGCCCGGATTACCGCGAAAGCCCCGTAAACAGTGGCATTAAGCCTTGTCACAACAAACGCCAAAGCGTCCTACAGCCCGGTTGTGAGCGCAAAAATCGCAGCTTATAGTTCCCGCCGTCGCTGCCATTGTCGGTGACCGGGATTCGCAGCCCAAAAGAGAAGACACCGAAGACCGCCAGACCCGCGCAGCCGATCTCCGTCGGTAAACGAGTAACGGCGATTGTGATTCATCTTTCTAGGACTACATCCATGACGACCCAACATCCGCCCCGCCGCTTCACCCCCATGTCCCAATTCGCCACCGACTACCCCGTACTAGCCATCGACAGCCACGCCCCAATCCGCGAACTGCACAACGTCGTCAGCGAACGCCTGAACGCCGTCCTCCCCTACCTCCAGCTCATGGGCTGCACCAGCCTCCCCGACTACGCCGAAAACGACATCAACACCGTCGCCAACATCGCCCGGATTTTGCTCCAGGACGTGAGTGATGTGTTTCGGGTGATTGAGCAGCGTGGGTTTGATACCTCCAATGGTCAGTGACTGAATTTCATCCCAAAAAACCCGCGTTGACGCGGGTTTTTGTTATCTCGTAACTCCTTATCTGCGGCTGTCCGGGACTTAACCCTGGCCTGTACTCAGTTAGCATCTACAAGGGGTAGCTAGTAAAAAAGGTGACCGACCTATTCCTTTTTAGTCACCTTCTTACGCACGCTGTACAGCATGAATAGAGCACTTTCCTGGTTTTTTGACAGCCTCCTCAAATAGTTTTTCATCACGGAACTTTTGTGCAGAGTGATGTCGATATGATGGCGCGCAAATGAAAAAAATTCGGGATCAATCAGCGTCAGGCTGCTTCCTGACAAATCATGGATGCCAATGATGAGAGCCATTCTTTTGATTTTGTTGATGTTCAGTGGGTACATCTATGCCAACTGCGAAAACATCAAAGATAATGACGAGCGTGCCTATTGCAGGGCCCAGCAAAGTGGTAGTGGTTGCGACAACATCAAAAACGACGACATGAGAAATGCTTGCAAAGGGGAAACAACCGGTAGCGGGTGCAACAACATCCGCGACAATGATAAACGCAACTTGTGCGAAGCCAAACAGAGCGGCAGTGGTTGCGATAACATCAAAAACGACGACATGAGAAATGCTTGCAAAGGGGAAACAACCGGTAGCGGGTGCAATAACATCCGCGACGATGATCAACGTAACTTGTGCGAAGCCAAACAGAGTGGCCATGGTTGCGAAAATATCCATAATGACGATATGCGCAATCAGTGCAGAACCCTTACGCAATGACATAGTGGCTTTAAACCCGAAAAAGGTGACAGATCTATTTAAAAAATAGATCTGTCACCTTTTTTCAGGCCTCACCCTCAGTGTTTCATAGCTTCGCATTGAACCCGCAGATCATTGCTGTTAATACCATAACAGCTGCCGCCCTTCCGAGCTTCACACATTACGCGCTGATCGTTATCGTTAATTCCATAGCAACTTCCATTACTGGTTTGCGCCTCACAACTTCTGCGAAGATCATTGTCATTAATACCGTAACAGCTCCCGCCACCCTTCTTGGCTTCACACAATATGCGCCGATCATTATCGTTAATACCATAACAACTCCCGCCACTGGTCTCTGCCTCACAACTTCTGCGGAGGTCATTGTCGTTGATACCGCCGCAACTGCCACCGCTATTCCTGGCTTCGCACAATATGCGCTGATCGTTGTTATCGATGCCGTAGCAACTGGCAAATGCCTGACCACCAAAACCAAGCATTAATAGCAACACTAAAACTCTCATCATTCATCCCCATGACCTATCAAGAAACAGCCTGATGCTGATTGATCCAAAGTTATCCGGTAACGGGTGTCAGTCCAAAAGCTCGACTTTCTTCAGCAGCTCGTATAGCCCATCAGGCACCAACGGCTGTTCGTCAGTAAAGCTCGCACAAGGAAGCCACTTCGCAACGAAGGCCGCACCATCGCTTTCTTGAGCATTCAAGTGCGACAACTCATAGACACTGGCATCCACAAACTTCGCGTCGTACACCTGCACGATTTCGTGCCCTGGTGTGCCGTTATACGTAAAGAGGCTTTCAAGCGTACCGAGCAAGCGAACATCGGTGATGGGTAAACCGAGTTCTTCCTGAACCTCTCGCACAACGGCTTGTGCACTGGTTTCACCGAATTCGATTCCGCCACCGATTGGGCGGAAGAATGGCTTTTCAGTGATGGGGTCGCGGGCTTCGTTGACCAGTATCTTGCCATCGTGATGGAAGATGCAGAGTGCGAGGGGGCGGATGCGGGGTGTGGTCATGATGTGAAGTCCATTTACTTTGAAAATTCCTGAAGCAGCTGCTCCCATTCGGCATGGGTGTTGGTCGCGGACGCAACCTCGGCAGCTGCTACAGGTTGGCGTCCGTTTTTGAGATCAGAAGTTAGCCGGGGTGTTGGCGCTGATGATTTCCGCTTCATCCTGGCCGATGTTGCGGAACTTGTGCGGTAAGGTTGTCGGAAAGTAATAGCCGTCCCCCGCGTTGAGCACACTGATTTGCCCATCAACAGTCAACTCAACCGTCCCCCGCGTAACCAACCCACACTCCTCCCCTTCCGAGTGCACAATCGGCTCTTCCCCCGAACTCGCGCCCGGCGCGTATTGCTCGCGCAGCAAACGCATCTGCCGGCTCGGCACCGAAGCGCCAATCAGCAGCAACCGCAGCCCATGACGCCCGAGATCCGGTTGTTCGTTGGCGCGGAACACGTATTGATGTTCACGCGGCGGCTGATCAAAGGTAAAGAAGTCCGCCAGAGACATGGGGATGCCTTCGAGCAGTTTTTTCAGGGAGCTGACGGAGGGACTGACGCGATTCTGTTCGATCAGGGAGATGGTGGCATTGGTGACGCCGCTACGCCGGGCCAGCTCGCGCTGGGAGAGTTTGTAGCTTTCGCGTACTAATTTGAGTCGTGAGCCCGTGTCCATGACAGCCTTATGCGAGGAAAACTTAAGGGTTATGGGGGTGGATGGCGGGCGACTTTTGGCCGCGAAAGTACCGCTTCCCTGTCCCGTAATTGTGAAAGGCGGGTATTAAATCACGTTTGGGGGTGTTGCTGTAGGCGCATGGTTATTGGTGATGGTGGTGGGTCAGTTGGCATTGATGGGGAACCGGATGGCGCCATCGCGAGCAGGCTCGCTCCCACAGTTTTTGACCTCTGCTGCACGTACATTTTGTGCCTGCCATGGATCCAATGTAGGAGCAGAGCTTGCTCGCGAAGGCGGTGTGTCAGGCGGCACCGATGTCGGATGTGCCGCCGTCTTCGCGAGCAAGCTCTGCTCCTACAGGGTTGTGTTGGGTTAGATGCCGAAACGGTCGCGAAGTGCGTAGTACGCGGCGCCCATGGCGGTGAGCGGGGCCTGGAAGGTGCGGCCGCCGATCATTGGCATGTGCGGCAAGGATGCGAAAGCATCGAAGCGTTCGGCGTCGCCGCGGATCATTTCCGAGATCAGTTTGCCGGCCAGGTGCGAGCAGGTGACGCCGTGGCCGCTGTAGCCCTGCATGTAGTAGGCGTTTTTCTCGATGCGGCCAAATTGCGGCATGCGCGACATGGTCAGCAGGAAGTTGCCGGTCCAGCGGTAGTCGATTTTCACGTCCTTCAGTTGCGGGAAGGTCTTGAGGATTTTTGGCTTGATCAGCTGTTCGATGTCATCCGGTTCACGCGCGCCGTAGACCACACCGCCGCCATACAGCAGGCGGTTGTCGGCGGTAAGGCGGTAGTAGTCGAGCAGGTAGTTGCAGTCTTCGACGCAGTAGTTGTTTTTGATCAGGCTGCGCGCAACCTTTTCCGACAACGGTTCGGTGACGACGATTTGCGAGCCGCACGGCATGCTTTTGGCGGTCACGCGATTGTCGAGGCCCTGCGGCAGGTAGGCATTGCCGGCGATCAACAGGTATTTGGCGCGGACCACACCTTTGGCGGTGCGCACGGTGATCGGTTCGCCGTAGGTGATTTCCACCGCCGCCGATTGTTCGTAGATTTTGCCGCCCAGGCCGATGATGGCCGAGGCTTCGCCGAGGGCCAGGTTCAGCGGGTGGATGTGGCCGCCCTGCATGTCGAGCAGACCGCCGACGTAGTTGTCGCTGCCGACTTCGCGCTTGATGTCCGCCGCGTCGAGCATTTTCAGGTTCTTGTTGCCGTAGCGCTCCCAGCTGTTTTTCTGCTCGGCCAGGCCTTTGAGCTGCTTTTTGTTCAGCGCTGCGAAGATGCCGCCCGGCTTGTAGTCGCACTGGATGTCGTAGTGTTGTATGCGCTGACGGATGATGTCGGCGCCTTCGAAGATCATGCTGCCGAGGACTTCAGCGGTTCTGTCGCCATAGCGCTCTTCGATGACATCGACGTCGCGGCTGTAGGAGTTGACCAGTTGGCCGCCATTGCGACCGCTGGCGCCGAAACCGACTTTGGCGGCTTCGAGTACGGTCACGCTGTAGCCGGCTTCGGCGAGGAACAGCGCCGAGGACAAACCGGTGTAGCCGGCGCCGATGATGCAGACGTCGCAATCCACCGCTTGTTCCAGCACCGGGAAGTCGCCGGTGAAGTTGCGGGTTGCGGCGTAGTAGCTGTTTACATGTGCTTGTTTCATAGGTTTCTCCGATGGCCGCTGGCATGTGCCGGCGGCCGCCGTTGTAGAAGTATTAGAGCTTGATCCAGGTCGCTTTGAGCTCGGTGTATTTGTCGAACGCGTGCAGCGATTTGTCCCGACCGTTACCCGACTGCTTGTACCCGCCGAACGGCGCGGTCATGTCGCCGCCGTCGTACTGGTTGACCCAGACGCTGCCGGCGCGCAAGCCGCGAGCGAAGGTGTGGGCCTTGCTCAGGTTGCTGGTCCAGACGCCGGCGGCCAGGCCGAAGATGCTGTCGTTGGCGATGGCCAAGGCTTCTTCAGCGGTATCGAAGGTGATCAGCGACAGCACCGGGCCGAAGATTTCTTCCCGGGCGATGGTCATGGCGTTGGTCACGCCGTCGAAAATCGCCGGTTCCACGTACAGGCCGCCAGTGGCTTCGAGGGTGCGGCTGCCGCCGGCGATCAGTTGCGCGCCCTGGTCTTTACCGACCTGGATGTAGCGCAGCACGTTGTCCAGTTGACGCTGATCGACGACCGCACCGACGGTGGTTTGCGGGTCCAAAGCATGCCCTGGTTTCCAGGCTTGCAGCGCTTCCACCAGCAGCGGAATGAACTGCTCGCGGATCGAACGCTCGACCAGCAAACGCGAACCGGCGGTGCAGACCTCGCCCTGGTTGAAAGCGATGCCGCTGGCCGCTGCCTGTGCTGCCGCGCGCAGATCCGGCGCATCGGCGAACACCACGTTCGGGCTCTTCCCCCCTGCTTCGAGCCAGACGCGTTTCATGTTGCTTTGGCCGGCGTAGATCAGCAGTTGCTTGGCAATCGCGGTCGAGCCGGTAAAGGCCAGCACGTCGACGTCCATGTGCAACGCCAGCGCCTTGCCGACGGTGTGGCCGAAGCCCGGCAGAACGTTGAACACGCCTTTCGGAATGCCGGCGTCCAGCGCTAATTGAGCGATGCGGATCGCGGTCAGTGGCGACTTTTCCGAAGGCTTGAGGATGAACGAGTTACCCGCCGCGAGGGCCGGGGCGAACTTCCAGCTGGCCATGATCAACGGGAAGTTCCACGGCACGATGGCGGCAACGACACCGGCAGGTTCGCGGGTGATGAGGCCGAGTTGGTCGCGCGGCGTGGCGGCGACTTCGTCGTAGATCTTGTCGATGGCTTCGGCGCTCCAGCGGATCGCGTTGGCGGTCGCCGGGATGTCGATGTTCATCGAGTCGTTGATCGGTTTGCCCATGTCGAGGGTTTCGAGCAGGGCGAGTTCTTCCCGGTTGGCCAGGATCAGGTCGGCGAAGCGGATCAAAGTGCGCTTGCGCTCGGCCGGGGCGAGATTGGCCCAGACGCCGGATTCGAAGGTGCGGCGTGCGACGGCGACGGCTTCGTTGGCGTCGGCTTCATCGGTGCTGGCGACGTTGGCCAGGAAGCGACCGTCGACCGGGCTGATGCATTCGAAAGTTTCACCGCTGAGTGCAGCGCGGTATTGGCCGTCGATGAAGGCGCGGTTTTCGATGGTTAGGGACTGGAAGCGTTGTTCCCAGTCGCTGCGAGTGTTTGTCATGGTTGTGACTCGACGCAGAGGAATGTTGGGTGGGCCGTGGGCGATGGCGGTGTGTCAGGCGAGATCAATGTTGATTGATCTACCGCTATCGCCAGCAAGCTGGCTCCTACAAGGTTTTGTGTCGTCGACGCAGATCTCGTCAAACCGTGTGCAGGTACCAGTTGTACTCAAGGTCCGAAATGGAGTTTTCGAACTCGGCCAGCTCGCTTTCCTTGCACGCCACGAACACGTCGATGTACAGCGGGTCGATGTATTTGGCCATGACTTCGCTGT
Organism: Pseudomonas sp. BF-B-15; assembly: GCF_019946675.1. Lineage (NCBI taxonomy): Bacteria > Pseudomonadati > Pseudomonadota > Gammaproteobacteria > Pseudomonadales > Pseudomonadaceae > Pseudomonas > Pseudomonas sp. BF-B-15. The sequence continues at coordinate 2,527 of NZ_JAGYFZ010000082.1, read as the reverse complement.
CGTCCAGCTCGCGCAGTGCATCGCGCAGGTTGTTCGGCAGGCTTTGCTCGTTTTGCTCGTAGCTGTTGCCTTCCACGGGTGCGCCCGGCTCGATCTTGTTGGTCAGGCCGTGGTGCACGCCCGCCAGCACCGAAGCCATCAACAAGTACGGGTTGGCATCCGCACCGGCCACGCGGTGTTCGATGCGCACGGCATCGGAGGAACCGGTCGGCACACGTACCGCAACAGTACGGTTGTCGATGCCCCAGCTCGGCGAGTTCGGCACGTAGAACTGCGCGCCGAAACGACGGTACGAGTTGACGTTCGGGCACAGGAAAGCCATCTGCGCCGGCAGGGTCTCGAGCACACCGCCGATCGCGTGTCGCAGCGCGGCGTTCTGCTCGGGATCCTCGCTGGCAAAGATGTTGTTGCCTTCTTTGTCGAGAATCGAAATGTGCACGTGCAAACCGTTGCCCGCCTGGCCCGGATACGGCTTGGCCATAAACGTGGTGTCCATCTCGTGGTCGTAGGCGATGTTTTTCACCAGACGCTTGAGCAACACCGCGTAGTCGCAGGCCTTGATCGGGTCGTTGACGTGATGCAGGTTCACTTCGAACTGCGCCGGGGCGCTTTCCTTGACGATGGCGTCGGCAGGAATGCCCTGCTCTTTCGCGCCTTCGAGGATGTCTTGCAGGCAATCGACGTATTCGTCGAGGTCGTCGATCAAATACACCTGGGTCGACATCGGACGTTTGCCGGAGACCGGCGAGCGTGGCGATTGCGGACGACCGTTCACGTTGTCCTGGTCGATCAGGTAGAACTCGAGTTCGAACGCAGCGCAAATGGTCAGGCCAAGTTCATCGAACTTGCGCACCACATTGGCCAGCACTTCACGCGGGTCGGCGAAGAACGGTTCGCCTTCGAGCTCGTGCATGGTCATCAACAGTTGCGCGGTCGGGCGCTTCTGCCAAGGCTCGATGCTCAGGGTGCCAGGGATTGGATAGCAGATCCGGTCGGAGTCGCCGATGTCCAGACCCAGGCCGGTGCTTTCCACCGTGGAGCCATTGATGTCCAGGGCAAACAGGGACGCCGGCAGGTTGATGCCTTTTTCGTAGACCTTATGAAGACTGGTGCGTTCGATGCGCTTGCCGCGCACCACACCGTTCATATCCGCAATCAGAAGGTCGACGTACAAAACCTCAGGATATTTCTTAAGGAATGCGTTTGCTTCGTTGAGTTGAACGGCACGCAGAGGGACCGACATGATGCACCTATTAGCTGTTAATTATTATGTTCACCGCACTTTCTGGAGCCCAGTCAACCCGAACGGCAAAGTGAAGTCAATAGCGAACACTTAGCCTTTCATCCTTTATTTTTGGGACTTTTCTGGGCACGAGAGTGCCATATAGGCCCTCAACACCGCACAAAGACTAGCAATCGGACGTGCGGCGTTTAGAATTTTTTACATGAGAGTTGTTAATTAAAATCAACAAAGCTAAGCTCCTGAAAAACTCGTTCAAGGTCGAGGTGATAAAAATGGCATTCAAGCCATTGATCGGCGTTACAGCGTGCGTCAAACAGATTGGCCTGCACCCCTACCACATCAGCGGCGACAAGTACTTGCGTGCTGTCAGCGTCGCGGCTCTGGGGTTGCCCGTGGTCATTCCTTCCTTAGGCGAACTGACTGAAATCGAGGATGTGCTCGCGCACCTTGATGGTCTGTTGCTGACCGGTTCGCCGTCGAATGTGGAGCCCTTCCACTATCAAGGCCCGGCCAGCGCTCCCGGCACGGATCACGATCCGGCGCGGGACGCCACTACCCTTCCTTTATTGCGTGCAGCCATTGCGGCGGGCGTTCCGGTACTCGGCATCTGCCGTGGCTTCCAGGAAATGAACGTGGCGTTCGGCGGCAGCCTGCATCAGAAGGTGCATGAGCTGCCGGGCATGCTCGATCACCGCGAAGCGGACAGCCCTGAGCTGGCGGTGCAATACGCCCCGGCGCATGCGGTGACGGTGCAACCGGGTGGCGTGTTCGAAGCGCTGGAGTTGCCGACCGAGTTCATGGTCAATTCGATTCACAGTCAGGGCATCGACCGCCTCGCTCCCGGCCTGCGTGCCGAGGTGATTGCGCCGGACGGTCTGATCGAAGCGATTTCGGTGGACCACAGCCCGACCTTCGCGGTCGGTGTGCAATGGCACCCGGAATGGCAGGTGCTTTCGAATCCTCCTTATTTGAGTATTTTCCAGGCGTTCGGCGATGCATGCCGACGACGGGCCGCGCAGCGTAAAACCCGCTGACCCAAAACACCCATTTACTGCCCCCGCGAGTTTGGCGGGCGTGCCTTTGCGCGTCCGTGGCTCGCGAAAACAACACACTGCAATAACAACAAGTACGACCCAGGCAGCCAGGACGGCGGCGCCGAATAAGCCCGAGCGGTATGGATCAGGCGAGCGCAATCCTTTGTAGGAGCGAGGCTTGCCCGCGAAGGCGGTGTTTCAGGCAACGATGATATCGACTGACATACCGTCTTCGCGGGCAAGCCTCGCT
>NZ_JAGYFZ010000081.1:0-27784 GCF_019946675.1 Pseudomonas sp. BF-B-15 | reverse complement strand
AACCGAGGGTCTGCAGCAATGTTGCCAAGCCCCCCGCAAACAATGAAGCAGCAATCAACAAACCGATGTCCGCCGGCGAGAGCCCGGCCGCCTGGCCGATGATCAAAGGCACCGCGACGATGCCGCCGTACATGGTCAGAACGTGTTGCAGGCCGTAAGCCATATTCGCGCCGACACCGAGGTTTTCGTCCTCAGGCCGTTGGTGTGAAACATGGGGCGTTTTCATGGTTGGGGGGTTCCCTGGTTTTTGTTATGCGCACACTGTATGCAAGACTCAGGACAAATGTCTATAGAGTTGTATACAACTCATCAGTCAGATTATGGACATGTGTCCATGCAGTCCTTTCCCTGCGCTGTTTCCCCCTCCAAAAAAACATTTGAAATACATCCTTCCTGCGCCTTCTCCCCCGCCCGCTAGTCTTTGGCATTCCAAGCGACCGCCGGCACGGACGCCTCTCGCTTATACATATAAAGTATGCATAATGAAGTCATTCGAGATTCAGTGTCACAAGGCAAAGAACGCAGCTAACAAATTAAAGCACCAAGGGATCAGCCTCGCGGAGACCGAGGCGGTGTTTTATGACGAGAGAGCCCTCTCGCTGGAGGACAACCATCACGATGAACAGCGCTGGATCATCATGGGGCTGGATGCCAAAGGTCGATTGTTGGTCGTTGCGTACACCTGGCGCGAGCCGAATTTCGTTCGAATCATTTCCGCGCGCGTCGCTACCAAAAATGAACGGCGCCGATATCTGGAGGCTTGAACCATGAAAGACGAATACGATTTCAGCAACGCCAAACGCGGAGCGGTTGCCTCGAGCAAAGGCAAAACCCGCATCACCATCATGCTCGACGATGTCGTGTTAGACGCGGCGCGCCTCGCCGCCGAGAGCGAAGGTTTCGGTTATCAGACGGTGATCAACAACACCTTGCGCAAGGCCTTGCTCGACGATGGAAGCAAGAGCGCAGCGGCCATCCCGAACACCGCTGTTGTAAATGCCGGACATTTCAAAGAAGGGATAACGGCCGCCGAGCTAAAAAGCCTGGAGAAAAAACTATCGGAGGTGCTCAGTGAAATTCATCGCGTGATGAAGCCTTGAGCTACGCCGCCACGATCAACCGCGCAAGCACTTGTTTGAGCGTTGCGTGCTCCGGCACCCGAATCCCGAACTCGCGCCCCAGCAATCCGACCAGCTCATCCACATCCGTCACCTGCCGACGTTCGCTCTCGCCGCCCATCCGGTGAATCGCAAAACTGCCGTTGTTGAGCGTGCGCCGCCAGCCTTCTCCCGTTCGCGCCACCATCAGTTGCCTGGCAAAAGACGATTCAGGATGGGTCGAGACGTACCAGTTGCCGACGGCGAAATCGATGTCTTCCTGCCGTTGCAGGTCGAAGATGTACATCGCCCGCCACTCACCGGCAACGTTGGCGCGCAAGGTGTAGCCATCGGCATGTTGCTCGATGCGATAGGGTTCGTGGGGCGTGCGCTGTTCGGCCGGGGTATCGAGCAGCAGCGGTGCCGTAGGCACCATGCCACCGAAGCCGACATCGGTGATGTAGCGCACGTCATCCAGGATGACCAGGCTCAAGCGGTGTGTCCGCGCCGTCCACGCGCCCTCGGGTTGGCCCATGACCACTCGGCCGGAGATGCCACGGGCATTGAAGCCCAGCGCCTGAAGCAGCGCCAGAAACAGATTGTTGAGTTCGTAGCAGTAACCTCCACGACCATCGTGCAGGACTTTTTGCTCGATGGACGGCAGATCGATGAGCACAGGCTCGCCTGACAGCGTGGTGAGGTTTTCAAACGGGAATGCGCCGGTGTGACGCAGTTGCAGTTGACGCAGGGTGTCCAGGGTCGGCGCCGGTGGCGCATCGAAGCCCAGGCGTTGCAGGTACAACGCAAGATTGCTCAGACGTGGCTCGCTCATTGCTCGGTCCTTATGCAGTGGCCGCAGGTCTCTGCGCCGATGGCCGCCATGTATAAGGGATAAAACGGTACGACCGACAATTGATTTCGCCAATCGCCACACGACGATTAGCCCTGCCAGTTGCGTCAGCCGTCGGAACTACGGCGTAATAGGCGCCCGACGCCTGCCTGATCTGCCGAGAAAACCGACGCCATGGAAACACCGCTGGAAGGCAACAGAATCTGCCTGCGCCCACTGCAATACGCCGATGCCGATGCGCTGGTACACGCCGCCGAAGATGGCGAACTGTGGAACCTGACTGTCACCGTCGTGCCCTCCCCGACCACGGTGCACAGCTACCTGAAAAAAGCCCTCGACGGACGGGATGCAGGTACTGTTCTGCCCTACGTCATCGTGCTCAAGGACACCGGGGAGGTCATCGGTTCGACGCGCTTCTGGAAAATCGACCAGCTCAATCGCAAGCTCGAAATCGGCAGCAGCTGGATCTCGGCCCGCTGGCAAAAAACCTTCGTCAACACCGAAGCCAAATACCTGATGCTGCGGTACGCCTTCGACGTGCTGGACTGCGTGCGGGTGCAGTTCACCACCGACGAGAACAATCAGAAGTCGCGCAACGCAATCCTCAGGCTCGGCGCGCAACAGGAAGGTATCGTGCGTCACGAACGGATCATGCCGGACGGACGCAAGCGCAACTCGGTGCGGTTCAGCATCATCGATGATGAATGGCCGACGGTGCGTCAGCGGCTCGAACAAAAACTTGCCGACTACAGCCTTCGCTAATCCGCACAGACCGCTCGCGCCTGAGTCGTCTTAACGATCCGAGCGCATCAACTCCTCGATCCCGCCGTCGATGGACAGCACCGCCGAACGGTTTCGCCCTGAATGCTTGGCCTGATACAAGGCGGCGTCCGCACGCCCGATGAACACTTCGGTGCTGTCCAGCCGCGTGGGCACAAACGAATAGCAGCCAAGGCTGACCGTGACGAAACCGTTGGGCGAACCGCTGTGGCTGATGTTTTTGGCCATGACGGCGCGACGGATATGCTCGGCAATGACCATCGCACCGTGAATATCGGTATCCGGCAGCAACACTGCGAACTCCTCACCACCGTACCGCACCGCCAGATCGGCTTTTCGATGGCAGCAACTCTTCACCGCCCGTGCCACTTGTGCCAGGCAATGGTCCCCCGCCACGTGGCCATAAGCGTCGTTGTAGCGCTTGAAGTAATCGATATCGAGCATGATCAGGCTCAATGAGCTCGACTGACGGATGCCACGGCCGAACTCGATGTCCAACGCCTGCTCGAACAGTCGGCGATTGGCCAGGCCGGTCAGGCTGTCGTGGGTCGCGATGAGCTTCAGCGCCTCCTTGGCCTTGCGCAGATCCGCCTCGACCTGCTCGCCGAGGCGAACCTGGCGCACGAACACCCAGCCGAACAAGCCAATGCCCAGCACGACAAGGGCAACGATGACGCTGGATCGAAACGCGGTGTCGTACCAACCCTTGAGAATCGAATCCCTGGACGATGCCGCCGACACCACCAGCGGATAGGCGTCGAGCTGTCGGTAGCCATACAACCGAACGGTGCCGTCGACCACCGAACGGAACGTTGCGTTGCCGGAGGGCGCGTTGGGCAGCAACGTCTGAAAGATCTCGCCATTGGCCAACGACGAGCCAATCTGCGCTTCGACAAACGGCCGGCGCGCCAGCAACGTCCCGTCGGTCAGCCCCAAAAACATCGAGCCATTGTCATCAAGGCTGAAGCTTTTGAAGAACTGGTCGAAGTAGGACATCTTGATGCCGGCCAGCAACACGCCCTGGAAATGGCCGTTTTTATCGTTGATGCGCTTGGAGACCGGAATGATCCACTCGCCATTCTCACGACTGCGAATGGCCGGCCCGATGTGCGCCACGGACGATACGTTCTGCTGGTGATACATAAAGTATTCGCGGTCCGCCACGCCTCGACCACGAGGCAGATCCGCAAAAGAAGTCACGATCCACTGGCCCTTCTGGTCAAACAGCAAGATCCCGTGCAATTGATTCAGCGCCTGCACCCGCTGGGCGAACGTTTTCTGAAGACGTGGGCGCTGCGGCGGACCGTAGCCGTCGGCCTGAATCCAGTCAACCAGACTGGTCAACACCAGGTCGGCTTTCATGAAGGTGTCTTCGGCTTGCTGCGCCATGGCTCGCGTCAGGTTCGATGACGCCACTTCGGCCACGGCCAGATCGTGCCGGCGCGATTGCTCCAGTTGCAGGTAAAGCAAACCGCACAGGCACAGGCACACCACAGCAATGAACAGCATCGCTGCCTTGCGCAGCGGCAACCGTTTCAAAGCAACGCCAGTGGCGATGTGCGGGTCGTTTTGGAGATTAGGCAAAGCTCATCCTGCAAGGGTAAGGCATGGGCGAAGGCCCAAAACCCTTATATTTTGCGAGCTTAGTCTACGCCGTAGTGAGGGGCAATCGTCCTTTGGACAGTCTGCGCATCGCACTGTGCAAATGCGCCCGCGCGCTTTCGGCATCCCCCAGGCGCATTTGTTCGTAGGCGCGCCGGGCAATCGGCTCGGGCACAGGCTTGAGATCGCGCTGGGTCGCCATCGCCATCAGTTGCACCTGGGCGGCACGTTCGAGGTAATACAGATCGTCCCACGCCTCGGCAATGGTCGGTCCGGCGACAATCACACCGTGGTTTTTCAGAAACAGAATGTCGGCATTGCCCATGACACTGGCGATCCGGTCGCCTTCGGATTCATCGAGGGCCAGGCCGTTGTAGTCCTCGTCCACCGCCGTGCGGCCGTAAAATTTCAATGCCGTCTGCCCCAGCCACAACAGCGGTGGGCCTTGCAGCAAACATAACGCCGTGGCGTGAGGCATGTGCGTATGGAACGCCACTTTCAGCCTTGGCAGCTGTTGGTGCAGGCGGGCGTGAATGTAAAACGCGGTCGCTTCAGGCTGCCCTTCGCCGGCCACGACATTGCCGTGAAAGTCGCAGACCAGAAGATTTTCAGCGCTGACTTCTTCGAAGGCATAACCGTAGGGGTTCACAAAAAACAGATCATCCCGGCCCGGCACCATCGCGGAAAAGTGGTTGCAGATTCCCTCCTCCAGACCGTGCAGCGCCGCGAGCTGGAAGCACGCTGCCAGCTCCGTGCGCGCGGTGATGGCCGCCTGCGAATCCAGATTCAGCTCGGTGTAACGGGTGGGACGGGAACCACCTGCAAGGGTGTGTGCCATGGCAATGACTCCGGGTTTACCAGCCAAGGGATTTGAACAAGGGCACGACTTGATCCAGCGTGTTTACTGTCGCATCGGGCTGGTAGTCCGGCAGCAATTGCCGACCGGTGCCGCGATCGACCCACACGCAGCGAAAGTGCATGTCCCGCGCGGCGGTGTGGTCCAGCGTCGGGCTGGCGCAGATGTGCACCACTTGATCACGTGTCACGCCCAGTTGCTCGTGAGCGTAGTCGAACAGTCGCGGATCCGGCTTGTAAGCACCGGCCTGCTGCGCGGTGATCACCCGATCGATGTGCCCGCCCAGTTGCGCAACGTTGCCGGCGATGATGTCGTCATCGGTGTTGGACACAATGCACAGCTTGAAACCCATCGCCTTGAGCCGGGCGAGGGTCTCGATCACTTCCGGAAACGGCGGCATCCGCGGGATCGCCGTGGCCAGGCGCAGGCTGTCTTCGGGGGCACTCGCCAACGCCAGTTCTTCCAGGGCGAGATGCAACCCGCTAGTGCTCAACTCGCGGAACGAGCGATGCGGCGGCATCTGTTCCAGCCGGTGTTCATGCCGGTCGTACACCTCGATCAGGCGATCGACATCAACGCTGTGATCCCCCTTGTCGCGCAAGATGTCCGCCACCACGGCTTTCAAGCCCTCATCCCACTGAATCAACGTGCCGTAGCAATCGAAGGTCAGCCACTCGGGGCGCGGGGTGATTGTGAGTGTCATGTTCGTTTCCTCTGAAGGGTGATCTTCAGGTTAAGAGCGATCAGTGATAGTGTGAAATTAAATTAATAACGATCTGTCAGTGACAAATCGAATATCAAGAGGCCGCCATGCTCGATCTCGAATTGCTCAAGACCTTCGTTTGTGTGGCGGACGAAGGCAGCTTCACCCGCGCCGCCGAGCGCGTGCACCGGACCCAATCCACCGTAAGCCAACAGGTGCGCAAACTCGAAGAACTGGTCGGGCATGCGCTGCTGTTGCGTGACCGAACCGGGCAGAACATCAGCGTGACCGAGCATGGAGAGATGCTGATTCACTACGCACGGCGCTTGCTCGCCCTGTCCTCGGAGGCAGTGGAAGCCTTGGCCAGCGACCTCGACCTGGAAATCCTGCGTATCGGCGTACCGGAAGATTTCGATGCCCGGCGCATGGCCGTGATCCTTGCCGGCTTCAACCGGGCCAGGCCCGAAGCGCGCCTGGAAACCGTCAGCGGCATGAGCACCGATCTCAAGCAGAAACTCGCGGTGGGCACCCTCGATATTGCCTTGGTCAAACGCGAACCGGACAGCGGCCCCTGCTGGGCGGCGTGGCCGGAAACGCTGGTCTGGGTCAAGGGTGTGGGGGTCGACTCCGCCAATGGGGTATTGCCCTTGGCGCTGTTCCCACAGGGCTGCATTTATCGGCAACGGGCGATCCGTCTGCTGGATGTGGCGCAGCGGCCCTGGCGCGTTGCGTTCGGCAGCCACAGCCTGACGGGCATTCAGGCAGCGGTGGCCTCCGGGCTGGGCGTGTCAGTGCTGCCCGCTTCGGCGGTGTTGCCTGAGCATCGCGTATGCAGCGATCTGCCCGAACTGCCGCCGACCGAGTTGGCGCTGATCAGCCGGGAAGGCGCGTTGACCGGATTGCAGCGAGCCTTGGTGGCGTTTTTGCAGGAAGAGCTGGGCAAGGCATGAGCAAGAAGACTGCGTGCAGGTACCGAACGGTTGACACCGGTTGAAGCTCGCGCAAAAAAACGGGTGCCTCAAGAGCACCCACATTCATGAAGCACAGGTAATCCTTAGAGCATCCTGTCGACTTCATCCAACGTCACCCGGGGAATAAGTTCGCCAGGAATCCTTGAAGAGCCGGACAAGTTGTAAACCTGAAAATCATCATTCACGACGTACTTCGACAGGATCTTGAACGAGGGCAGAATTCTCGTAAAAAAATGCTGATCGAGCATGCACGGTGATGCGTCGGCATCATCTTCTTCATAAAAACGCCGCACTGATTGATTCAAGTCGACACCCACCAGAAACACCTTGTTAAAACCTGCGTGGTAGGCAATTTGCAGCGCCAGATAGGCCACCGTGCGCGCATCAAAAAAGCCGCGCTTGAGGTTCTTGCTGAAACCCAGGGTTCTGTTGCGACCGTTTCCAAGCCTGCGACTTCTGATGAGTTCCTTATCACCCCTGAAGACCAGGTCACTCCAGGAAAGCTTGGGCGCCTTGGTCAGCAGGTACAGGTCCCCTTCGGGCATGACGGCCGAACGCCGGATGTGCTCTTCCCACACGGCAACCCGCTCACTGAGGTGCATCCCCGCCGCCAGCAATTCGGGCTGTTCCCGGTAAAAGGCAATGTCGGTGCAGGCATAAAAGAACGGCTTGATATCGGTACCGATGAACTTCGAGATGGCCCCGTTCATGGTGATCATCGGAATGTCTGCGTAGTTCTCCAGCGGAAAATCCTTGGCGGTTGCCCCCGAGGCAATGATGAACACCGGTCCTTTTTGAATGTTGCGGCACTCATCGAGGTCATGCACATGAGGCAAACCTGCAATGGGTACCGTGTTTTCTGGCACAACATCCATCTTCACTGTCCCTGTTCCTTTGGGTCTTTTTCATTGTGGTAGTTTTCAACCATGGCGCAAACCGCGCCGCTGCAGCCGCTGCGGACTGGCCTCGCCGAATGAACAGGAACCGTCTTCTGCAACTGCGGCTCTCTGCTACTCGCCAGTGCTTTTTTGCCCGGCCGCCAGCGCAGGCGGTCCTGCCTGCTGCCATTGCGGAGCAGGCAGTTCCGAACGCAGATTCAATCCCCGCAGAACCGCAGAGTCGTACCCGTAGACATCGGGCTTGAACATCACGCGACCATCATTACTCAGGTCCACCGTCCAGTAAGCCAACAGCACCGGCACCTTGACGGGAAGCCGGATGTTTTCGGTCTTGCCGTTGGCCAACTGCGCCTGGATCCCGGCGCTGTTCCAATGCACCGGATCGTTGAACAACAGCTCCACCAACTGCAGCGGGTTCTCGACCCGGATGCAGCCTGAACTGGTAGCGCGGCGAGATTGAGCAAACAACTCGCGATGCGGCGTGTCGTGCAGATAAATCGCGTATTCATTGGGAAACCGGATCACGACCTGGCCCAGCGAGTTGTCCGGCCCGGCATCCTGTCGCAGCGTAACGCCGCGCGGGTTGGACCAATCGACCGTCGATGGGTCGAGCAAGTTCCCTTCACGGTCAATGGGCTTGATTCGGTTGGCGGCAAGGTAGCCGGGATTTTTCTGAATCTTGGGCAGCATGTCCTTGACCAGAATGGTCGGGGGCACGGTCCAGGTAGGGTTGAACGTGACGTAAGTAATCTCTGACTGGAACACCGGCGTACTGCGAAACGGTTTGCCGACTTGCACACGAGAACGCCAGATCGGCTTGCCGTCGCGGTAGAGCGCAACTTTGTAACCAGCTATGTCAACGATGACAAAAGTGCCCTGAAGTTTGTACAGCAACCAACGCGCACGCTCCATGTTCACCCGAACCTGGTCGATCCGCGCCTCAACCGACACATTCAAAGCCGCGAGCGTCGCCGCCCCGGCGACACCGTCCGCGCCCAGGTATTGTTCGGCTTGATACTTTTTGACCGCCGCGGTGACAACAGCGTCGTAGTCGCTACGTGGTTTCAACTGCGGGGCCAGATAACCACCGGCCGCCAAACGGGCTCGCAGCTGCGCGACCGCAGGTTCGTCCATACCCGGCTTGAGCGACTTGTCTTCGGCAACCTTCGGCCAACCACCCGCATCCCGGACCTTGCGCAGTTGTGCCAAACCCATGCGCAAGCTGCCATAAACCGCTTCTTGCGGTGGCGCTTGAGCAAATGCCCGGGCGACATCATGGCTGTCGAGGGCGGCGAAGAAGGTGTTCACGTCTTCACGCGGATCGACGCCGACCGGGTCGAAATTCCAATGAATGTCCAGGCGCGAAGGGTCGACTTTGCCGCGCCGCAATTGCAGGAGCGCGGCGATGAACGTCCGCGTGGCGACGACATCGAAACTCGCCCGCTGCGCCGGGGTTTGCATAGACGCTCGTGCCTTGGCCAATTCATCAATATGAAAATCTGCCGGCTCCAGACCATCCGCTTGCGTGTTGCCCAGGCTTTTCAGCAACTGGGCGACATCACTGTCTTGTGTCCACGCTGCGCGATAGCTGCGATGCATATAGAAATCCATGACCACACGGTTGACGTCTACCCGTTGATGCCTGGGGGATGTGAGCAGCGGCGGAAACGCCGAAGCCAACGGCGCCAGCATGCTTTGAATCGTCTGACCGACGATGTCATCCGCTGCAGCCTCACTGGCGTTGATAGGTGGAGATGACTGCTCGATCGGCGAAGTTTGCGCAATCGCTGCACCGCTGATCAGAAAGCCCATAAAAAATACACGGCTTATGACGAATAACCTTGTTAACTGCCCCATGGATAATCCTTAATCTCCCGCATTCACCGGCTAGCCGCGCTCTCGCTGCTAGACTCGAAACAATCATGATGAGACACGCATATGGCGCTAGACCGCTTCGGCTTCCTAATTACGGCCCTGCTGCTGAGTTCAACGTCAGTCACGGCAGCCTACGCCGACTCACTTGAAGCCGCTTTGGTCAAAGCCGCTCCAAACGCTAACGCCAAGGTGATTGCACTGGCCGTCCGTGCCTCTCAATGCAGCTTGGCCCAAGGTGCCGCACCTGTCCAAAGACTTGCCGTTATCGATTACTCCCTGCCCTCCACCGAACAACGCCTTTGGGTGTTTGACCTTAAACAGCGCAAATTACTGTTTCACGAATTGGTTGCCCACGGTCGCAACAGCGGCGAGAACATGGCGGTCAAGTTTTCCAATCAAAACGAAAGCTTCGCCACCAGCCTGGGCTTGTATCGCACGCAGTCAAGTTACGTCGGGCAGAACGGTTATTCGTTGCGCATGGAAGGACTCGAACCGGGCTTCAACGACAACGCCTTCGACCGGGCGATCGTCATTCATGGCGCGCCTTATGTCAGCCCGGTGCTTGCACGGGCAAACGGGCGGATTGGCCGCAGCCTCGGTTGCCCGGCGGTACGGCCGGCGATTGCGCACAAGCTGATTGACTCGATGAAAGACGGGCAACTGTTGTTTTCGTACTACCCGGATCAGCGCTGGCTGAAAAAGTCTTCGTATATCAATTGCGGTAGCAGGACGGTGGCGTCGACCGCCAAGCCTTCCACCAACCGTTGAACACCACGTTGAAACTGTCAAAACTGTAATCCCCGCCTCAGTCTGCTGAAAGGCATCGCCCGTTAGCCTCGTCGTCAAGTTGTCTCCCAACTGACGGACCGGGAATAAAAACGGCATGCACTCCAACACTTCAAGACGCACCTTCGTAAAGGGGCTGGCCGCGGGCGGATTGCTCGGCGGCCTCGGGTTATGGCGCACGCCTGTGTGGGCGCTCACCCGCGCTGGCGAACCGCAGATGCTCACGGGCAGCGATTTCGAGCTGTTCATCGGCGAAACCCCGGTCAACATCACCGGCAATCCGCGCACCGCGATGACCATCAATGGCGGCATTCCCGGCCCGCTGCTGCGCTGGCGTGAAGGCGATACGGTCACGCTGCGGGTGAAGAACCGGCTCAAGGAAACCACCTCGATTCACTGGCACGGCATTTTGCTGCCGGCCAACATGGACGGCGTGCCGGGCCTGAGTTTCCACGGCATCGAACCGGGCGGCGTGTACGTCTATCAATTTCAGGTCCGGCAGAACGGCACTTACTGGTATCACAGCCATTCGGGCCTTCAGGAGCAGTCCGGCGTTTACGGCCCTCTGGTGATCGACGCCAAGGAGCCGGAGCCCTTTGAGTACGACCGCGATCACGTGGTGATGCTGACCGACTGGACCGACGAAGATGCGGCCAGCCTGATGAACACCCTGAAAAAGCAATCCGATTACTACAACTACAACAAGCGCACCGTGGGCGATTTCATCGACGACGTCAGCAAAAACGGTTGGGCCGCCACGGTCGCCGATCGAAAGATGTGGGCCGAAATGAAGATGAATCCCACAGACCTCGCCGACGTCAGCGGCGCCACTTACACCTATTTAATGAACGGCCAGGCACCGGACTCGAACTGGACGGGCGTGTTCCGGCCAGGTGAAAAACTGCGACTGCGGTTTATCAACGGTTCGGCCATGACCTACTTCGACGTGCGCATTCCAGGGCTGAAAATGACGGTGGTTGCGGCGGACGGGCTGCATGTCAAACCGGTGAGCGTCGATGAATTCCGCATTGCGGTGGCGGAGACGTTTGATGTGATTGTCGAGCCGGTGCAGGACGCTTACACCGTGTTCGCCCAGTCGATGGATCGCACCGGTTATGCGCGCGGCACGCTGGCGATGAAGGCGGGTTTGTCCGCGCCTGTGCCTGCACTCGATCCACGACCGTTGGTGACCATGGATGACATGGGCATGGGCGGGATGGATCACGGCAGCATGGCCGGCATGGACCACAGCGCTATGGCCGGCATGCAAGCGCATCCCGCGACGGAAAACGACAACCCGCTGGTGGACATGCAAGCCATGAGCACCTCGCCGAAACTCGACGATCCCGGCCTTGGCTTGCGCAACAACGGCCGCCGCGTCCTGACCTATTCCGACCTGCGCAGCACCTTCGAAGACCCGGACGGCCGCGACCCGGGCCGCACCCTCGAACTGCACCTCACCGGCCACATGGAAAAGTTCGCGTGGTCGTTCAACGGCGTGAAATTCTCCGATGCCGAACCGCTGCGCCTCAAGTACGGCGAGCGCGTACGCATCGTGCTGGTCAACGACACGATGATGACCCACCCCATCCACCTGCACGGCATGTGGAGCGACCTCGAAGACGAAAACGGCGAGTTCATGGTGCGCAAACACACCATCGACATGCCCCCCGGCTCCCGACGCAGTTACCGGGTGACCGCCGACGCACTCGGCCGCTGGGCCTATCACTGCCACCTCCTGTACCACATGGAAATGGGCATGTTCCGTGAAGTTCGCGTGGAAGAATGAGGCGCTACCCATGACCAGACTTACATCGATTTTTCTCGCCGTTTGCACGACGGGCCTGACGCTTTCTTCGGCGAGCGCCGCCACCGGCGACATGCAGAACATGGATCACAGCCAGATGCCGGGCATGGACCATGGCCAGATGCAGGGCATGGACCATAGCCAGATGCAAAGCATGGACGACGGCCAGATGCAGCCCGCCGCGCCCACTGAAAGCCGCACGCCGATCCCGCCGCTGACCGATGCCGACCGCGCCGCCGTGTTCGTCAGCCCCGGCGGCCATAACGTGCATGATTCCGCGCTCAATCACTACTTCCTCGCCGACAAACTCGAATGGCAGGACGCCGACGATGGCAGCGCGCTGGCCTGGGATTTATCGGGCTGGATCGGCGGTGACATTGATCGCCTGTGGCTGCGATCCGAAGGCGAGCGCAGCAACGGCAAAACCGAAGACGCGGAAGTCCAGGCGCTATGGGGCCACGCAATCTCGCCGTGGTGGGATGTGGTGAGCGGCGTGCGCCAGGACTTCAAACCCGGCGCCCCACAAACCTGGGCCGCGTTCGGCGTGCAAGGCATGGCGCTGTACAACTTCGAAGCCGAAACCACGGCGTTCATCGGCGAAGGCGGCCAGAGCGCGGTGCGGCTGGAAGGTGACTACGACATCCTGCTGACCAACCGACTCATTGTGCAGCCGACCGCCGAGCTGAATGTCTACGGCAAAAACGATCCGCAGCGGGGCATTGGTTCCGGGCTCTCCAACACCGAAGCCGGGCTGCGGTTGCGCTATGAAATTCGCCGGGAAATCGCCCCCTACATCGGCGTGACCTGGAACCGCACCTACGGCAAAACCGCCGATTTCGCCAAAGACGATGGCGAGGATCGCAGTGAAACACGCGTCGTTCTCGGCGTTCGGCTGTGGTTCTGATCGCACTCACATCACCATCAAAAAAAACCGCTTCGAGCGGTAAAGAGGCCTTGCATGCGCACAATGAAAACCACCGCCGTTGTCATCGGCTTGCTCATGAGCACACTGGCTCAGGCGCACCCGAAACTGCTCTCCTCCACCCCGGCCGAAGGTGCGGATGGCGCGGCACCGAGCACGATCGAACTGCACTTTTCCGAAAGCCTCATGACCCAGTTTTCCGGCGCGAAACTGGTCATGACCGAAATGCCAGGCATGGCGCATTCCCCGATGCCGATGAAAGCCAAAGTCACCGGCGGCAGCGACCCGAAAACCATGCTCATCACCCCGCTCTCGCCGTTGCCCGCCGGCAGCTACAAAGTCGAATGGCGCGCGGTGTCTTCGGACACTCACCCGATCACCGGCAACGTTACGTTCAAAGTGAAGTGATTGATGAGCGACTGGGTCAGCATTGCACTGCGGTTTGGGTTGTATGTGGATTTGATGGTGCTGTTTGGGCTGGGTTTGTTCGGGCTCTACAGCCTTACGGGCCGGGAGCGGGTGTCCGGGGCGGTGCTGCCGTTTCGGCCGATCCTTCAGGTGACGGCCGCGTTCGGCGTGCTGTTGTCCGTGGCGGGCATGCTGACGATGGTGAGTGCGATGAGCGGAGAGTCGGACTTCACCGAGCTGCGTCCGCATGTCCAGATGATGGTGTTCGAGACGGATTTCGGGTTGGCCTGGGCAGCGCGCATCACCGTGCTGGTTATCGCCGGTTTGGCGGTTACGCTCAATGACCGTGCGCCGGGATTCAGCCTGCTGATTGCGTCTTTTGCCGGCGCTATCGCCTTGGCCAGCCTGGCCTGGAGCGGTCATGGGGCGATGGACGAAGGCAGCCGTCGTTATTGGCATTTTGCGATGGATATTCTGCATCTGTTGGCGGCAGGCGCGTGGTTGGGTGCGCTGGTAGCGTTTGCGTTGATGGCGAAAATCAACGCGCTGCAAACCGCAGAACGCATCAGGTTACTGGCTCGGGCTGTCGCTCGATTTGAATGGGTGGGCGCGGTGATCGTGGTCGTCATCACGGTCACGGGCGTCGTGAATTACCTGTTCATCGTCGGGCCGAAGCTTGATGACTTGTTGCTAAGTACCTATGGGATTTTGCTGTTTATCAAAGTGGGGTTGTTTGCCGGGATGCTGGTGCTCGCCGCGCTGAACCGGTTTCACCTTGGGCCGTTTCTGGAGCGGTCGTTACGGGAGGGGAAATACGAAGTTGCCGCCAACGCGTTGCGACGCAGCATGGTTGTTGAGTTGGCGCTCGCGGTGTTGATTGTGGGGCTGGTGGCCTGGCTGGGAACGCTGAGTCCGGAAATGGAGGCCGCTGCGCAATAGCCAATCGGGCAGCAGAATCCGAAGTACTTATAACCATCGGCGGGAAAAATTAAGTACTCTCAGCCCCAATCCATCACGGAAGTCGGGTACACATGAAAACCAATAAATGCACAGTAATGCTCGGTAGCCTGCTCGCACTATCATTCGGCGCCCAGGCCGAACAATCGCACCTGGACAGCGTCATCCAGCAAGGTCAACTGCGCGTGTGCACCACGGGCGATTACAAACCCTACACGTTTAAAGCCGAGAACGGCGAATACTCGGGCATCGACATCGCCATGGCCCGCTCGCTGGCCGACAGCCTTGGCGTCAAGGTCGAGTGGGTACCGACCACCTGGAAAACCCTGATGCCCGACATGCTGGCGGGCAAATGCGACATCGGCATGGGCGGGATCTCGGTCACCCTGGAACGTCAGAAAAAAGCCTTCTTCAGCACCACGCTGGACGTCGACGGCAAAATCCCGTTGGTGCGCTGCGAAGATCAGGCGAAGTATCAGACCGTCGAGCAAATCAACCAGCCTTCGGTTCGCTTGGTCGAACCGGCCGGCGGCACCAACGAAGCGTTCGTTCACGCCTTCCTGCCCAAGGCGCAATTGAGCCTTCACGACAACGTGACCATCTTCCAGGAGCTGCTGGACAAGAAGGCGGACGTGATGATCACCGATGCGTCGGAGGCGTTGTATCAGCAAAAACTCAAACCCGGTTTGTGCGCGGTGAATCCAGGCCAGTACATGCAGTACGGTGAGAAAGCTTATTTATTGCCGCGAGACGACATGACGTGGAAGTTGTACGTCGATCAATGGCTGCACCTGGCCAAAGTGACGGGCAACTACCAGAAAGTTTTAGGCCAGTGGATCGCCACACCCGAGACTAAATAGGCTTATTTCAGGTAACAGCTGGGCGAACAGGCAACGGCAGGATTACCGCGCCGTTGCCGGTCAGTCGTCGTGCAACAGTCCCGAACCGTATTCATCGAAGCTGCTGCCCAATGCACTGCCATGGAAGTTCAGCTGACTGTGGCTATTGGTCGGGCCAGGACCGAAGCCGGCGGACGGCTCGAGGTCTTCTGAATAGTCGTTATGGGTGCTGACGCCCGAACAGGCGCTCAACAGCAGCGCACCACCGATCAGCAAGACTTTGAAGAAGTTCGAGATCATTTTTCAGGTTCCCTGTGGCCGGAGGTGGGGTGATGCAATCTTCAGTGTCCATCCTAGGCTGCGAACCCGGCAGCATCGTGAAACTTCACGCAGCGACAGCATTTGTTCAGGTATTCCGATTTCCCGAGCCCTCCAAAAAAGCTGTGGACGGTGGTGTTCGCAAGTTTGACAGGCTGCTGCAGCTGCTAAGCTCTGCGTTCAGTGCCCGCACAAAAAACAACATCCGCCGCGAGAGAAAGGAAGCATTGAATGAGTGGAATCACCGTTGACGACAAACATCGTCTTGCCCTGGTTGACGCATTGCGCTGTTTTGCATGCTTCTGGGTGGTTCTGTTTCATTTATCCGAAGGAAATCACATCCCAACCCTGCTGGCAGCCATTCCAGGCTGGTTGAAATACATGGTCTTTGACGCAGGCCATTTGGGAGTGCCTATATTTTTCGTACTAAGCGGCATTGTCATGGCGACCACGACATCCCGGGTGCCAATGAATAACGTGAACGCCACAAACTTTGTGGCACGTCGCCTGGTACGCCTCGCCCCTCCCTACTACGCCGCCATTGCACTGGGCGTGGCCGTGATCGCCGTAAAACACATGCTTGGGCAACCCGGAATCGAAATCCCCGGCGTGACGGCCATACTCGCCCACGTGCTGTTTCTCCAAGATTTCCTTGGCATCAGAAACATCATCACGGTGTTCTGGACCCTGTGTATCGAGGTGCAGTTCTACATCTTTTTTGCGGTGCTGCTGTGGTTAGCCGATCGTGCTGGAGAGGGTGTAACACCCAAGCGTCGCAACCTCTGGATTTGGGGCAGCGCATTGCTGGCGCTGCTGTGGCCCGCCGGGATAATTCATGCGATAGGCTGGAAAGGCGGATTTATTGCGTTCTGGTTCAGCTTCATGGCCGGGGTGCTGTGCGCTCAAACCCTGAGCGGCACTAAACAAAGCCATTACATCGCCATTGGTTACTGTGCATTGGCGCTTGTTATCGGTCTTGCAACTAAAAACTCATTCACCATTGCTGCCGGGTTGACGGGCTTACTGTTCTGCTTCCTGGTTAATCGCTCCACCACGCTGGGTTTTATATCCAGCTACCCCGTGCAGAAAATTGCCCTGATTTCCTACAGCCTGTACTTGTTCCATTCTCCTGTGACCGGTTTCTTCATGCGCGTTTACCGGGCTTTCATGCCAACCGGCCTTTTCTCGGATGCACTGGCCGCCGTCCTGATCATTGCAACGTGCATCGCATTCTCGGCCATGGCCTATCTATTGTTCGAACGTCCCGCCATCGCGTGGAGCAGACGCATCAAGTTCAAGCGGCCTGATGCCGTCGTTCTGAATCGTACGTAAAGTCAGGCCAACCTGAGTCGCCCGCTCGCGGTCACAGACAGGGCTTGTCGGTGGTAGTGAACTCCAGAAATGAAAAAACCTCGCTTTGGCGAGGTTTTTTACATAACAAGGATCGACGTCAGAAAGCCTCGACAGGCTTCTTGGCCTGCTGAGCCATTTTGTGCTCATCGAGTTTCGGGAAAGAAAATTTGATGATGATCATGGACTCATCGCCCTCACCAGAAACAATCAAATCAGCCCCTCGAATGTTGTCAGGCGCTGATGCCACCACGCTATGAGCGCTGGAAGCACCACTGGCCGAGGTAATTCCTTCAAAAAAGGTGTAGGTCAAATCGTTGGCGGCCAAAGCAACACTCTCGTAATTCGAGAGCTTGGCGGCGTATTCATCTTTGTTTTTTACTTTGCCTGCGAGATCAACAAGGTCCAACACCGATTTCCCATCAGTCAGTGCAAGCAGACCAAACGTCTTGGAAAGAGCGCCAATTGACCGTGCGAACACATCGCGATCGTAGGGCGTAAACAGCGAAACAATAACCAGTTTGTCACCACTGAAAACTAGACTCGCTGTGAATTTATGATCGATAAAACCCACATCGTCGAGACACCTTGCAGTAGCTCCCACATCTGCTGAGCAGTCATAGAAGCCCGCGGCCTCGGTGTAATTCGCGAGAGGACTGTCATAGGCGTAACTTTTAAACAGGTTGTCACTGGCAAGAGCACTCTGCATTCCAGTGATAGCTCCCATAGCGGCTAGCGCTATGGCAAAAATTCTTTTTGGCATGGACTCCCTTCCTAAACGCACATCGAAATTGATAGCCAGATGCTATCAGGTGCGTATCAGATCTGTCTTCCTCAATCCCGGAGCGTCACGCCTCCAGCCTGCTTGCGGTCGAAAGTCTGGCTTTCCTGATAAACTGTGCGCCCGTCCCTATTGATCCGTATCTGCGCCGTGTAGGCCGTCGAGTTGTCCTTGCGCTTGCGTGATGTGATCGTGCCCATTTCCAGTTGCTACCTGCGGAATTCGCTTGCCACTTCATGGCAATCGACGTTCAACAACAAGGAAAATGGGTAAAAACCGCCGTATAAAAGATCAGTACCAATGACCGTCGAAAAACCTGAAGCACCCGTAACGACTAGCCTTTCGCGCTCTGAGCCTTCCCGCCGCTTCAGTGTGGCGCCGATGATGGACTGGACTGACAGGCATTGCCGGTTTTTCCTGCGCCTGCTCTCCAAGAACGCCCTGCTCTACACCGAAATGGTCACCACCGGCGCGCTGCTCAATGGCGATCACGAGCGTTTTCTGCGTCACAACGAAGCCGAGCACCCTCTCGCCCTGCAACTCGGTGGCAGCGTTCCGCTGGACCTGGCCGCCTGCGCGCGCATGGCGCAGGAGCACGGTTACGACGAGGTGAACCTGAACGTCGGCTGCCCGAGTGATCGGGTGCAGAACAACATGATCGGCGCGGTGCTGATGGGGCATCCGCAGTTGGTGGCTGATTGTGTGAAGGCGATGCGCGATGCGGTGTCGATTCCGGTGACGGTGAAGCACCGGATCGGGATTAACGGGCGGGACAGTTACGAAGAGCTGTGTGATTTCGTCGGCACGGTGCGCGATGCCGGGTGCACGAGTTTTACGGTGCATGCGCGGATCGCGATTCTGGAGGGGTTGTCGCCGAAGGAGAACCGCGATATTCCGCCCCTGCGTTATGACGTGGCGGCGCAGTTGAAGAAGGATTTTCCGGAGCTGGAGATTATTCTCAACGGCGGGATCAAGACGCTGGAGGCCTGTCACGAGCATTTGCAGACCTTCGACGGCGTGATGCTCGGTCGTGAGGCGTATCACAATCCTTATGTGATGGCTGAGGTCGATCAGCAACTGTTCGGCAGCACGGCACCGGTGATCACTCGGGCGCAAGCGCTGGCGCAGTTGCGGCCTTATATCGCGGCGCATATTGATGCAGGCGGTTCGATGCACCACATCACCCGGCATGTGCTGGGGCTGGGCACCGGGTTTCCGGGGGCGCGCAAGTTTCGGCAGTTGTTGTCGGTGGATATCCATAAGGCCAAGGAGCCTCTGGCGTTGCTGGATCAGGCGGCGGAGCTGCTTGAAGGGCGCTAACGGTCACCCGCGTTGAACCTGCGCCCGGATTTGGCATCGTATTTACGGACACCGCGCCCCGCCTTTCAAACATCCGTTTTCCAGATGTTGCCGCCGGGGCCTTCGATACGTACATGTGCCCTTGAGTGGCTGTCAGCGCTCGGGTAATGTCATTAGACCCATAGGACAGAGCACGCCCATGACTTCCAAGCTGGAACAACTCAAACAGATGACCACCGTGGTTGCCGACACCGGCGACTTCGAAGCGATCGCTCGCGTTAAACCGGTGGACGCTACCACCAACCCTTCCCTGCTGCTCAAAGCCGCGGCCATTCCCGGCTATGCCGAGTTGTTGAACGCTTGCGTCAGCGACTGCAAGGGCGATGTGGGCCTGGCCAGCGACCGTTTTGGCGTCGCGGTAGGGCAAGAGATCCTGAAAGTGATTCCGGGCCGTATTTCCACTGAAGTGGACGCGCGCCTGTCGTTCGACACTGACGCCGTATTGAAGCGTGCGCACCGTCTGATCGAGCTGTACGAAAAGGCCGGCATCGGCCGTGACCGCGTGCTGATCAAGATCGCTTCCACCTGGGAAGGTATCCGCGCTGCCGAAATCCTGGAAAAAGAAGGCATCCAGACCAACCTGACATTGCTGTTCTCGTTCGCCCAGGCGGCGGCGTGTGCCGATGCGGGTGTGTTCCTGATTTCGCCGTTCGTGGGCCGTATCTACGACTGGTACAAGAAGGCCAACGGCAACGACTACACCGGCGCGGATGATCCGGGCGTGCAGTCGGTGACGCGTATCTACAACTACTACAAGGCCAATGACTACAAGACCGTGGTCATGGGCGCGAGCTTCCGCAACCTGAATCAGATCGAGCAACTGGCCGGTTGCGACCGCCTGACCATCAGCCCGGACTTGATCGATAAACTGGCGGCGGACACTGGCAAGCTGGAGCGTAAATTGGCGCCGGGTCATACCGGTGAAGCGCGCTTGAGCCTGAATGAAGCGCAATTCCGTTGGTTGTCCAACGAAGATGCGATGGCGACCGAGAAACTGGCGGAAGGGATTCGTCAGTTTGCCCGGGACCAGGAGAAGCTTGAGGCGCTGTTGCAGGCCAAGCTGTGATCTAGTTCAGCGCAATGCAAAAAGGGCGAACCTTGATGGGTTCGCCCTTTTTTGTGTGCGTTTGTTTGGTGCTCGCTTTGGGGATGTTGGGGGCTGTCAGGCCGCCATCGCCGGCAAGCTGGCTCCTACACAGATGATGATTTTGTAGGAGCCGGCTTGCTGGCGATGAGGCCAGTACAGGCTTCCTACCTTTTCAAAGGATCAGTGACGCTCGAGCGCATTCACCAGATCATGAAACGCTTCACGATTCGAATCATTCAGCCCCATGAGGATCTTGTGCGCTTCCAGCACTTTGATCCGCACCACTTCTTCCGACTGGTCCTGGTCAGGCAAGTCGGTCAGGCACTCAGGGCACGGGATCGGGCGGTCAACGATGTTGAACACCTGCTCGAAGCCCATGGACTGCAACAGACGGGTGATGTCTTCGTGGGTGGTGACGACGGTCGGCAGCAGGCCGACTTTCTGCCGCGACAGGATCGACAGTTTGGCCAACAGGCCAAGGGTGGTGCTGTCGATGCTGCGGGTTTCGGTCAGGTCGATCACGATCGCGTTGAAGTTCAACGCCGTGAAGATCCGCTCAATAGTCGCATCCAACGCCGAACACAGGGTCAGGCGAACTTCACCGACGAACTTCAAGACGAAGGTGCCGTCCTGCTCGGCGAACTGGATTCTACCGGTACTCATTAAAGATTCCTGCTCAACACCAACAGGGCGATATCATCCGGCATCTCCCCTAGCGTGGCCAATCCAAAAACCTGCCGCAGCCCATCCAGGGTGCCGCCCGCTGCCTTGACCCGCTGGGGCAAAGCCGCTTCTTTTTCTTTGAGTGTAGGTTCTGGCAAAAGGTCCAGAATGCCATCGGACATCAGCGTCAGGCTGAACGTCGGCGGCAGCTCCAGCACGTGATCTTCGTAGGTGGCTTCATTGAAGAGGCCCACCGGCAGACCACGCCCTTCCAGATATCGAACACTGTCTGGCGTGTACAACACAGGCAACGGTAAATGACCACCGATGCTATAGGTCAACAAACCTGTCTCCTCGTCGATGACTCCACCGACCATTGTGACGTGTTTACCCAGCTTACAACTGATCAGGCCCCGGTTGATATGACCAAGGACCTCTGAAGGCTTGAATTCCGGCAATGTGCCGTTGCGCTTGGATTCGAACAGCAAGCGCGTGGTCATGAATTTCAGCAGCACCGTGACGAAGGCTGAAGAAGCGCCATGACCGGAAACGTCCGCCAGGTAGAACGCTACCCGACGCTCGTCGACCCGAAAGTAGTCGACAAAATCACCCGACAGATACAAAGACGGGATGATCTGGTGTGCAAACTTGAATTCGTCAATGGTCCAGGGGCTGACCGGCAGCATGTTCATCTGCACCTGGCGACCGGCATTCTGGTCTTCCTGGAGCAGGTTCAGGCTGGCTTCGAGCTCGCGATTGGCCTTTTCCAGCTTCTCACGGTAGCGCTGGTTTTCCAGCAGCAGACGCGCGCGATCCAGGGCCCGGCGCACAGAGTGCTCGAGCACGGCCAGATCTTCGAGAGGCTTGATCAGGTAATCCGCCGCGCCCAGGCGCAAGGCCTCGACCGCGTCGTTCATCACGCCGGCACCCGAAACCACAATCACTGGGGTTTGCGGTGACCGCTCGGTGACCTGGCGAATGAGTTCGAGTCCGCCCATCTGCGGCATGCGCAGATCGCAGATGACCAAGCCGGGCTTGTCTTGCTCGAATACCTGAAGACCCTGCTGGCCATTGCTGGCCTGCAAGACGCTGAAACCACTGTCTTCCAAATAGGCGGCGAGGCTCGCGCGCACTACTTCGTCATCATCGATTATCAGCAGCGTGGCACTGGTTTTTGGCATGTGGGCAAACGGCGCCAGAATTAGGTTGGCGTAGCAGGCTGGGCAATTGACCCCGCACACACTACTGGATTCGCTTTCTAGCCTCTCTGTTGCACCGCTTTCGGGCATCGACCCTACTGACAGGCACACCAGAGGTGCCCTTCTAAGGCGCAGACGGTACTCCCATCCGCGGGGCGTTTCAAGCTCACGCCGATGGTCGCTTGACGTCTTTACTTGTCAAATCACCGAGAGTTATAAGAACTGATAAAACCGTAACCCAATGGAAGGATGAAGCCCATGAGCCAAACCGAACGGGACTACAGCGAAAAGCGTGATTTCATCCGCATGCGAGTCGATGCCGATGTCGCGCTGATTCATGAAGGGGACGAAGTTGCAGCCGTCTGCATCGACCTTTCCAGCAGTGGCATGCAGGTTGAGGCACCGCGTCGGTTCAAGGTCGGCGACCGGCTCAGCGTGCGGATCGACTCCGATCATGCGGCACTCAAAGGGCTCGAAGCCGACACTGAGGTGGTCCGGGTTAAAGAACAGGACGGCGCCAGTCAGAAACTCGGCCTTACAATCTTGAAAATGAAATAACCCGGATCCAAAACCAAAAAAGGCGGCCAACAGGCCGCCTTCTTCGTTTTTACCGGTCGAGATCAAAAATCGTCTTCGACCTGACCGTCTTTGACTTTGAACTCGCGGTTCTGCAAATACGCATTGCGGATGAAGGTGTACTTGTCGCCGCTGATCAGTTTCTCGGCCGACAGCAGGCTGGCGCGGGTGTCGACGACGTTCAGGGCGAAGATCGAGTTACGCACCGGTACGTCGTGGATGTACGGGTATGGGCCGGTGTAGCCATCGACAAACTTGGCAGGCGCATCACGCAGAGTGCTTGGGCCCAGCAACGGCAGCATCACGTACGGGCCGCTTCCTACACCCCAATAGCCCAACGTCTGACCGAAGTCTTCGTCGCTGCGATTGAGGCCCATCTTGGTGCCCACATCGAAGAAGCCCAGCAGGCCGAAGGTGGTGTTGAAGATCAGGCGTGCGGTGTCGACGCCGGCAGCAGCCGGTTTGGCCTGCAAGATGTTATTGGCAAGGTTGGTGACATCACCGACGTTGCGGAACATGTTGTGGATACCGTCTTCGAGAAATTGCGGGGTCACGAACTGATAGCCCTGCGCCAGAGGCTTCAGCGCATAGGTGTCGAGCACATCGTTGAACTTGTAGATCGGACGGTTGATGCTTTCCCAAGGGTCCTCTTCCGTGGCTGCCTGGGCAGCGAACGGAGCCAGCAACGCACTGGCGCACACACAAAACTGAGCTAGATGATTGCTCCAGCGCATAGAAAAACTCCTTGGTTTGTACTGGCGCGGGCGTCTTGGCCCGAACATTAAGCTGGTGAGTATAAGACGGAAAAGCCGCTTTAGGCAGCATCGTGCGTGATGGCCTACGGATGATTCGCCATGACTGTGAGCGATTCACATCCATGTCACTCAACTGTCACCGGCGGCGCATAGCCTTGACGCTATTTCAGGGATGTTGACATGCCGCACGCCGAAACCTTGCCCCTCGCCGCCCCCAGCCTGACCGCCGTCCTGTTTGGCCTCAGCGGTTGCCTGGTGGACTTCGGCGCCCGCACGCGCCAGCACGGCGACCATTGCGCCGAGCATGCCGAAGTCACACCTGGCGCTCTGGACAGCCTGCACAGTTTGCAGCGCCAGCAGATTCCCTGTGCCTGGCTCGACGAACTTCCCCCCGCATTGAGCCTCTCGCTGGCCGCCGCCCTGCCCGACTGGGTCAAGCCGTCGCAACACCCCGCAACAATCAATCCGTGGCCCGCGCCGAATGCATGCTGGCAAGCCTTGATGGCGTTGAATGTCGGGCAACTGGATGGTTGCGTGCTGGTCAGCGGCGAACCGCGATTGCTGCAATCGGGCCTGAATGCCGGGTTGTGGACGATTGGCCTGGCGTCCTGCGGCTCGCTCTGCGGGCTGGCGCCCAGCGAATGGCAGGCCTTGAGCCAAAAGGAACGCGAACACCTGCGCGGCAAGGCCACCGTGCAATTGTTCGGCCTGGGCGTGCATTCGGTGATCGATCACCTCGGCGAACTCGACACCTGCCTGGCCGACATCAGCCTGCGTCGGCTCAAGGGTGAAAAGCCCTGATCGAGATCATGCAGGTTGCGCGCGAGTGGATTAATCTAAAGGTCAGCCATAGACCTTTGGCGCGCTGCCACGGTCTATGCCAGTGCCTATCGATAAAAGGAAGAACGCCATGCCTGCCCGCGAACTGCAACAACAGCTCAATGCCCTGCGCGAGCAATTGGAACAGAATCCTCCGCTGACCGAAGCAGAGCGCGCCGACCTGCATGCGCTGATGCAACAGATCGAACTTGAGCTTGAACTCGAAACCAAAACCCAGGACTCCAGCCTCGCCGATGGCGTAAACCTGGCCGTCGAACGCTTTGAACTTGAACACCCCGCCATTGCCGGCACCTTGCGCAACATTGTGCAATCCCTGGTCAGCATGGGGATCTGAACCCGCCAGATACAAAAAAGCCCCGCTAGTGATAGCGGGGCTTTTTATTGCGTAGTCACTCGCTGTGCTTTTGTAGGAGCCCGGCTTGCCGGCGATAGCGGCCTCAAAAACGCCATCGCCAGCAAGCCGGGCTCCTACAGATGTTACTGGCGGACCAGGCGATGGTTCGGCAGTTGCACGTCTTCAGTGCTGCGATACGGGTTGATGTCCAACCCGCCGCGACGCACATACCGCGCGTACACCGTCAATTTCTCCGGTTTCAGCAAGCGTTGCAGGTCGAGGAAGATCCGTTCCACACATTGCTCATGGAAGTCCGAGTGCTGACGGAAGCTCACGATGTACTCCAGCAGACTCGCGTGATCCAGCGCCGCGCCACGGTATTCCACCACCACGCTGCCCCAGTCCGGCTGACTGGTCACCGGGCAGTTGGATTTGAGCAAATGACTGTGCACGCTCTCCTCGACGATGCGCGAATCATCACAACGCAGCAGCTCCGGACGCGGATGCTCATAGTTGCTGACGCTGATGTCCAGGTCATCGATGCACACACCCGGCAGCGCCACGACGCCTTCGGCTTCAACGTCTTTCAGGCGGCGAACCCGCACGCCGACCGGCTTGCCTGCCGCAGCGGACAGGTCGTTCACCAGCGTCGCTTCAAGGCTTGCGATATCGGCAAACGGAGTCTGATTCAACGAGTTCAGATACAGCTTGAACGACTTGGATTCGATGATGTTCGGCGAATCCGCCGGGATGCAGAATTCGCCGATCGCCACCACGGGTTTACCGGACGGCAACAGCCACGACAGCTCGAAGCAGTTCCAGAAATCCACGCCTTTATACGGCAGGGTTTCAGCCGTCAGCCCCAACTCGGCCCATTTCGCGGTGCGCGGGATCGGAAACAGCAAGGACGGCGTGTAAGTGGCGATGTATTCGCTGGATTTACCCAGCGGCGAGTGTTCGGCTGCGGGATGCATGGCGGAAACCTGACTGAAGAATCAGCGGATTCTACCAGCCTTTGCTCGCGCCTTAGAGTGCTTACTGACTGACTGTCAGTTTACCGACCATGCCAGCCTGATAGTGACCTGGAATATTGCAGGCAAATTCCAGGTTGGTGGCCTTGGTGAAGGTCCAGGTCAGTTCGGCGGTTTTACCCGGCTCGACCAGCACGCTATTGGGGTCATCGTGTTTCATACCATGATCCATTCCCGCCATCGCGCCGTGGTCCATTTCCTTCATCCCTGTAGGCGTAAGCATGCCGCTCTGCTGCATCTTCATCATTTCCTGCTGATGTTTTGCATGCATCGCCGCGTCACCGAGGTTGAATTCGTGCAGCAACTGGCCTTTATTCACCAGCACAAAGCGAACTGTCTCACCGGCCTTGATATCGATGGCCTTGGGGGTGAACGACATGTCGCCCATCACCACTTCAACGCTGCGGGTCGCCTTGGCAGCCGGGGCCGGTTGCCCGAAGTCGTAGGTGTGCGCCGGCGATGCCCACACCGGCGAACTCAGCACCAGCAGGCACGCAGCCAGCACCAGGGGTTTGCGCAAAAACATAGTCGTACTCCAACAAGATAAAGTTCAGCCTGTGGAAAACACTAAACTGCGGCCACTGCCCGTAACCTGACAGCCAGATTACAACTTTGTCAGGTTGACCTGCACAACCGCTGCCCACGGTATAAAGCGTTCGTTCCATTTGCCTCGAGTCGCCCATGAAACTGCTGATCGTCGAAGACCAACCGAAAACCGGCCATTACCTGCGCCAGGGCCTGACCGAAGCCGGGTTCAACACCGAACTGGTGGCCGACGGCGACACTGGCCAGCAATTGGCATTGAGCGGTGACTACGCGCTGTTGATCCTCGATGTGATGTTGCCCGGTCGCGACGGCTGGCAAATCCTCCAGGCAGTGCGCAGCGCAGGCCTCGACACGCCAGTCCTGTTTCTGACCGCGCGAGACGCGGTGGAAGACAGGGTTCACGGCCTCGAACTGGGCGCCGACGATTATCTGGTCAAGCCGTTCGCCTTCTCCGAACTGCTGGCCCGGGTTCGCAGCCTGTTGCGTCGCGGCAGCACCACGCCGCAGGAAACCAGCCTGCAACTGGCCGATTTGCGCCTGGATCTGATCCGCCGGCGCGTCGAACGCAGTGGCCAACGCATCGACCTGACCGCCAAGGAATTCGCCCTGCTCGAAATGCTCCTGCGCCGTCAGGGCGAAGTGCTGCCCAAATCGCTGATCGCTTCCCAGGTCTGGGACATGAATTTCGACAGCGACACCAATGTCATCGAAGTCGCCATCCGCCGTTTGCGCCTGAAAATCGACGACGAGTTTCCAAACAAATTGATCCATACCGTGCGCGGCATGGGTTATGTCCTCGAAGAGCGCCCGGCCTGATGCGCCGACTTTCATTGAGCAGCCGTCTGGCGCTGCTGTTTGCAGCTTGCACCGCCGTGGTTTCGTTGTTCGCGGGCGTGTTGTTCAGTCGAGCCAGCGAGGCACATTTCGTTGAACTGGACCAGCAATTGCTGGACGGCAAGCTCATTGGTTTGCGCCGGGCGCTTCACGATCTTCAGTCCAGTGAAAGCGAAGTCAGACTGGCGGATGAATTGAACCGTCAGGCTGATTTGTCCCTGCGTATTTCCGGCAGCGATGGCAAGCGTTGGTACGACAGCGCCGCGAGCCTGCCCGATAAACTTCCGCAGAGGCCGGGTTTGTCGACCATGAACGACAACGGCACCGACTACCGCGTCCTCAATGCGCCGTTGTTTGTCGACAAACCTGACTCACCGCAATTGACCCTGCTGTTGGACATCACCCACCATCAGCACTTTCTGCAGCGCATGCAGCACTTGATCTGGCTGACCGTCGGCTTGTCGGCCCTGGCCACCGCTCTGCTGGGTGCCTGGGCGGCGCGTAGCGGGCTGCGTCCGTTACGGCGCATGAGTGCGATCGCCAGTGGCGTTTCCGCGCAGTCGCTGAATGCCCGACTGCCCGAAGAGAACATGCCCCCCGAACTTTCGGAAATGGCCCACAACTTCAATGCCATGCTCGGACGCCTCGACGACTCTTTTCAGCGGCTATCGGCGTTTTCTGCCGACATCGCCCATGAACTGCGCACCCCCCTGTCAAATTTGCTGACCCACACCCAGGTCACCCTCACCCGCCCACGCC
>NZ_JAGYFZ010000080.1:0-27916 GCF_019946675.1 Pseudomonas sp. BF-B-15 | reverse complement strand
CTACAGTGTTTTGTGTTGTTCCAACGACTGCGTTTGCTCCTACACTGTGCCCATCCGTACATGGCTGGAGTTGCTTGATGCTGTCACTGCTTACCAATCACCCGCTGGTCTGTGCCCTGATCCTGATCATCATCGATCTGGGGCTGTGGCGCTTGATCAGTGCCAGTGGCAGCAACTGGAAACTGTTGGTGCGGCTGCTGATTTTCACGTTGTTCAGCATCCTGTTGTTCAACGAAGGCCTGAACCCTCTGGAGCCCGCGCCCTGGGCGGACAACGTGCCGTTGCACCTGGCGGCGACCGGCTTGCAGATTGGCTGGTGGCTGTTCGGCGCGCGCACCCTGACGGTGTTGATCGGCGCAGGGATGATGCAACGGGTCGGGCACACCGGTCGATTGCTCCAGGATTTGCTGGGCGCGGTGATTTTCCTGATCGCGATCATCGCGGCCCTGGCGTACGTGCTCGACCTGCCGGTCAAAGGCGTGCTGGCGACGTCCGGCGCGTTGGCGATCATCGTCGGCCTGGCGTTGCAAAGCACCCTCAGCGACGTGTTCTCGGGGATCGTCCTCAACACCACCAAACCCTATCAACTGGATGACTGGATCTCTATCGACGGCACCGAAGGTCGGGTCACCGACATCGATTGGCGTGCCACGCGCCTGCAAACGTCCCAGGGCAGCATGGCGGTGATCCCCAACTCGCTGGCGGCCAAGGCCAAGATCATCAACTTCAGCCGGCCGAGCGACATTTTCGGCGTGTCGATCAGCTTGCAGTTGAGCCCGCACGCCCGTCCGCAAACGGTGATCGATGCGCTGGAGCGGGCGATGGAGGGGTGCCGATACCTGCTGGCCAAGCCAGCGCCGTGTGTCGCGCTTAAAGGTTCGAGCGCCACCGGCGTGGAATACGAAATCAGCGGCTTCGTGGTCTCGATGGACCAGAAGCGCATGGTGCGCAATCTGCTGTTCGATCTGGCGTTCCGGCACTTGCAAGCGTCGGGCGTGAGCCTGTTGTCCAGCGTCGAATCGAATGCACCGATGAACCTGTCGCGGCCACGGGCGTTGCTGGAAAGCTCGGCGATCTTCTCGACTTTGCGTCAGGAAGAAAAAGAAACCTTCAGCCAGCACATGACCCTGCAAAACTTCCGCGCCGGGGAAATGATCCTGCCGGCGGGGGAGGTCAGCGATCATCTGTTTATCATCGAATCCGGCGTGGTCTCGGTGGCGCTGAGCCGCGCCGGGGGCAAGTTCGAGTCCGGGCGCATGGGGCCGGGCGAGGTGATCGGCGAGGGCGGGATCCTGTCGGACACGGCGCTGCCGGCGGACTTCAGCGCCAAGACCGCCTGCAGCCTGTACCGGATCGAAAAGGACTACCTCAAACCGTGCCTGGATGCGCGGCATGACATCGGCGAAGCGATGAAGGCGTTGCTGGATTTTCGTTTGCACAAGGCTCAGACGTTGACCCAGGAAACGCCGAAGGTGGTGGAGAAGAAGGGGTTTTTGCAGTGGTTGCGCAGTAGGGCTTAGCGGTTGGTGTTGGATGGCCGCTTCGCGGTTCGCGGGCAAGCCTCGCTCCTACAGGTACGACTCAATCCCCTGTAGGAGCGAGCGGTGCGGCGACCCGACTTGCCCGCGAAGGCAATATTGGCCTCACCACAAACAATCAGAAATCCAGCGTCGCCGACACCTTCAGCGTCCGCGGCGTACCCTGCGTCAGGTACCCGCCATTCGCCGAGGCCCAATACGCCTTGTTCGCCACGTTCTCCAGATTGGCGCGCAAGGTGATGTACTTCTCGTCCATCTTGAAGGCATACCGCGACCCCACATCAAAGCGGTTCCACGCCGGAATGCTCTGGGTGTTGGCGGCATTCAGGTATTGCCCGCCGGTGCGCAGCATCCGCGCACTGAGCGCCGCGCCTTCGATCCCCGGCACGTCCCAATCCGCCCCGACGTTGAGTTGAAAACGCGGTACGCCGACGGCGCGGTTGCCGTCGTTGACCCCGTTGGTGCTGCCTTCGATTTCGGTTTTCATCAACGTCGCACCGCTCAGCAGGCGCAGGCCATCAAGCGGCTCGCCATAGACGTTCAACTCCACGCCTTTGTTTTGCTGCTCGCCATCGACCCGGAAGATCCCGTCCTGTGTGTAGCTCGACGGTTGTTCGATGCGGTACACGCCGAGGCTCGCGCCATAGGTGTCCATGTCCAGGCGCACGCCGGCTTCGATTTGCTTGCTGCGCACCGGGGCGAAGGTCTCGTCGCGGTTGATCGCGCTGGTCGGCGGCGTCGGGCCCTTGGCCAGGCCTTCGATGCGGTTGGCGTAGAACGAAACGTGTTCCCACGGCTTGATCACCAGGCCATAGACCGGCGTGCTGATCGACTCTTCATAACTTGAAGTGCGCGCGCCGGTGGTGGTGTTCCAGCCGTCGACGTTGAGTGTCTGGCGCCGTACGCCGAGGGTGAGCAAGACGCGATCATCGATGAAACCCAGGGTGTCGGACACCGCCGCGCTGCGCAGGGTGTTCTTGCCGACGATGCGCGGGTCGTGAATGTCGCTGGCAAACGATGTGGGGCTTGGGCGCGGTTTGTCCGTGACGTCGTAGAGGTTGGTGCTGTAGCGCGTGGCGGTTCCTATGGTTTCGAACGCCGAGCGTTGCTGGCCCCAGATACCCGCGAGGCCCAGGTTCAATTGGTGACTGATCGGCCCGGTGTTCAAGTGGCCGTTGAGGCCGGTCATCAGGCTTTTGTTGTCCTCGTCGTGAGGCGAGTAGAGCATGCCGCCCCGGGCATTGCCGTTGAGGTCGGTGACGGTCAGCGACGAATACACGCCGTTCTCCCGCGTGTGTTTGGCGCCGCCGGACACATAGGCGGTCCAGTTGTCACTGAGGTCATACTCGGCGCGGGCCATGCCGAAGGTGTCTTCCAGTTGCGAGTAGCTCCAGCTCTGTGCGTAACCGGCGTTGGCATCCGGTACCTTGGGCGCTTTGCTCAAGGTCGAATCGACATAGATCACCGAGCGGCCCTGATTGATCACCTGTTTCTGATAGCCCAGGTCCGTCGACACCCGCAGGCGATCACCTCGGTAGTCCAGGCCGACGCTGATCAGCGACGAGCGACGGTCTTCGTCATCGACGGCGGTGGCGCCTTCGCGTTGCAGTAGATTGACCCGCGCGCCGAATCGGTTGTCTTCACCAAAGCGCTGGCCCAGGTCCAGATGCCCGCCCACTCGGCCATCGTCACTGTAATCGAGGGTGACGCTGCGGGTCGGCACATCGTTGGCGCGTTTGGGTTGCAGGTTGACGCCACCGCCAATCCCGCTGCCGCTGGGCGTAACACCATTCACAAAAGCATTCGGTCCCTTGAACAACTCGACCCGTTCCAGCGCTTCGGTGGCGATGATCTGCCGGGGCAGGATGCCGTAAAGACCGTTATAGGAAATGTCATCGGACAGCAGCGGCAAACCGCGGATCACGAACACCTGGGAGAAGTTGCCAAAGCCGGCGGACTGCCGCACCGAAGCGTCGTTGAGCAACACATCGCCCACAGTCTGCGCTTGCTGGTCGGCGATGGTTTTGGCGGTGTAGCTGGTGACGCTGAAGGGCAGGTCTTTCAAGGCCTGGTTACCGAGCATGCCGATCTGCGCAACCTTGGCGACCTGACCGCCACCGTAGGTGTCCGCGTTGTCGTCGCGCAGGGCGCTGACGCTGGTGGCGCCCAACTCCAGTGCACCGTTGGCAGAGACTCGCGGCGCCACGGTGTAACCGTTTCCGCCCGTGCTGATCAACTCGAAACCGCTGCCCTCAAGCAATTGCGCGAAGCCTGATTGCACGCTGTAGTTGCCTTGCAATCCCGGACTCTGGCGATTGCCCAGTTGCGCCGGATCGAACGACAACGGCACGCCGACCGCCACGGCGAATTGCGCCAGGGTATGGCTGAGCAAGCCCGGCCCGATGTCGACGTTGCGGCTGGCACTTTCGCTGACGGTGTCAGCGGCATGGCTGTTGATCGGCAGTAACGCGGTAAAGGCCAGGGCAATGCTCAGGCTCAGGGCCTTGAGCGGGAAATCGGCGGGGCGGTGCAGCGGTGTCGAAGTCATTCGGCGTTCCTGTCGAGCGCGTGGAATTGAAGAGGTCTATCCACACACCGAACGAAACGCGGAAAGGTATCAGGGGACTGTGAAATAGTTTTTCAGCGCACTCAGGCCCGCGGCTCGACCGACAGCCAGTAGCGGGTCAGGCTGCTGATTTTCAGCGGCAGCGTATCGCTGAGCAGACGCAGGCTGGCATCGGTGTCACGCAGGGAAAACGCCCCCGACACCCGCAACCCCGCGACATCCGCATGACAACGCAACACGCCGGGGCGATAGCGGCTCAATTCGCCGAGCAATTCGTCCAGGCGCATATTGCTCGCCAGCAACATGCCCTTGTCCCAGGCCAGGGCGCTGGTGTCGAAAGGTTCGAGTGGGTCGAGGCGATTGAGCTTGAAGCTCTGGCGCTCACCGGCCTTGAGGGTCGTGCTCTGCTGGAGCAACTGCGGCGTGACTTCCACCAGCCCTTCGAGCACCGACACCTGGCTTCGCGAGCCAGTGATGCGCACGCAAAACCGCGTACCTAGCGCACGTGCGATGCCTTGCGGGGTTTCGACGATAAAGGGCCGGGCGCCGGGGTCCTTGGCGGTGCTGATCAACACTTCGCCATCCAGCAGTACCACTCGGCGTTCGCGCGGGGTAAAGGCAATGTCCACCGCACTTTCGGTGTTGAGCAGCACCTGACTGCCATCGGGCAGTTGCAGGTTTTTCTGTTCGCCCACTGCCGTGCGCTGATCGGCGGTCCATTGTTGCCAGGACACGTGTTGCGAGGCGATGCCCAAGGGGCCGGCCATCAGCAGCAAGCCAATACGCGTGAGGGTCTGGCGGCGGCTCAGACCATCCTTGCGTGCCGCTCGCTGCAGGGTCTGGATGGCCAGGTTGGCCGGCACGCTGCGAAATTCTCCGAGCAGCGCTTCGGCCCGTTGCCAGGCCAGCGCATGCTCGGCACTGCGATTGCGCCATTGGGCAATGGCGTGATGGTCGGACGGCGTCGCGCTGCCTGAATGCAACTGCACCAGCCAGTCGGCAGCTTCGCCGAGAATGAGCGGGTTGATCATCGACGAATTCATCAGGCGACACTCAGGCAGGCAATGAACGCGGTGCGCATGTGCCGTTTGACGGTGATCAGCGACACATTCAGGCGTGCGGCGATCTGGTTGTAGGTCAGCCCTTCGATCTGTGACAGCAGAAAGGTTTCTCGAGTGATGGCCGGCAATTCGCGCAGCAGCGCTTCGATGCGCATCAGGGTTTCGAGAATCAGCAGGCGGGTTTCCGGTGACGGCACCTCCGCGGCCGGCAGGTGGGCAATGGTCTCCAGATAGGCGCGTTCGATGTCCTGTCGACGCCAGCGATCAATCACCAGGCCCTTGGCGATGTGCGTCAGCAGTGCCCGGGGCTCGCTGCCCCAGGGCTTGACGACTTGCCGGGTCAGCAAACGCAGGAACGTATCGTGGGCCAGGTCCGCCGCGTCGCAGCGATTGCCGAGTTTTCGCTGCAGCCATCCCTGCAGCCAACCGTGGTGTTCGCTGTAGAGGGTATGGATTTGCTGGTTCAAAGGCTGGTCGGCTGACGACATGGGGGACTGATACTCTTTTCCGGCGTCCTGGCCTGATGCAATTAAGAATTGATCGCATTCTAGTGGCGAGGACCGAGTGCTGGCAATCAGCCCGACAGACTATTTTTTGCCCCCCCTGTAGGAGCCGGCTTGCTGGCGATAGCATCACCTCACTCATCAATTTGCTCCGAGTT
Source organism: Pseudomonas sp. BF-B-15 (assembly GCF_019946675.1). Taxonomy (NCBI): domain Bacteria; kingdom Pseudomonadati; phylum Pseudomonadota; class Gammaproteobacteria; order Pseudomonadales; family Pseudomonadaceae; genus Pseudomonas; species Pseudomonas sp. BF-B-15. The sequence goes on along the minus strand of NZ_JAGYFZ010000080.1, from coordinate 22,090 downwards.
GCCCGCATCGCCAGCAAGCCGGCTCCTACAAGGGGGGCGGCGGTCTACTCGACTTCTGAGAAATTGGATATTCCAGCAGCCGGCCTGCGGGACTAACTTAGCTCCACCCCCACTTGCTCCTGGAGCCTGCCATGAAACCTCGTATCGATTTCTACACCGCGTCCCCTGATGCCCTCAAAGCCATGATCGCCCTGGAAACCGCCGTTTCGAAGCTGCCGCTGGAAAAGACCCTGATCGAACTGGTCAAGCTGCGTGCATCGCAAATCAACGGCTGCGCCTTCTGCATCGACATGCACACCGCCGATGCAATCAAGGGCGGCGAAACCCCGCGTCGCCTGTTTGCCGTGACCGCCTGGCGCGAGGCGCCGTTCTTCACCGACCGCGAACGTGCTGCGTTGCTCTGGACCGAGTCCCTGACCCAACTGAGCCTGACCCACGCTCCGGACGAAGATTACGACGTGGTCGCTGCGCAGTTCAGCCCCAAGGAAATGGTCGACCTGACCGTGGCGATTTCCACCATCAACAGCTGGAATCGTTTGGCCGTAGGCTTCCGTAAAACGCCTCAGGCCTGATCAGTGAGCGTCCGCTGACGGCGCGGCCGGTGGTTGCACCTTGCGCATCAAGGGCACCATCGCCGTGGCGATGATGAAGCAGACCATGATCATCAGAAACGCATCGCCGTAGGTTTGTGTCTGCGCTTCGCGGTAGGTCAGCAGCCATAGCTGGTGCAGGCTGGCGGTGACACCCGCGTCACCGCTTTGGCCGAGCGTGGCGAAGTTGTTGCCGACCTGGGAAAGCCATTGATTCAGGGCTTCGTTGGTGCTGTTGAGGTTTTCCGCCAATCGTGTGAAGTGCAGGTTGGTGCGGTCATTGAGGATCGTCGCGCAGGCGGCGATGCCAATGGCTCCGCCCAGGTTGCGCATCAGGTTGAATAGCCCGGAAGCGTGTTTGAGTCGCGCCGGCGCCAGACCGCCGAGGGTCAAGGTGACCGCCGGCGGCACCGCCAGTTGCTGGGCAATTCCGCGCAGCGCTTGCGGCAGCATCAACTCCTTGCCTCCCCAGTCATGGGTGATCGGGCTGAAATCCCACATCGACAAAGCGAACAACCCGAGGCCGGTCATCATGACCCAGCGCAGATCGATGCGGTTGGCCAGAAAGGCGTACAGCGGAATCGCCATGATCTGGAACACCCCGGTGGAGAAAACCGCCAGACCAATGTCCAGCGCGCCATAACCCCGCACCCGGCCAAGAAACAGCGGCGTCAGGTAAATCGTGGCAAACAGGCCGATCCCGGTGACAAACGAGAAGAAGCAGCCGAGGGCGAAGTTGCGGTCTTTGAGGGCGCGCAAATCGACGATCGGGTTGGCCACGTGCAAGGTCCGGCCGATGAACGCCAGGCCTGCCAGGCCGCTGATCCATGCGGTGGTCAGAATCGTGCGGTCACTGAACCAGTTCCAGCGCGGGCCTTCTTCGAGGGTGTATTCCAGGCAGCCGAGAAACAGCGCCAAAAACACCATGCTCAAATAGTCGGCGCCCTTGAGCAGCGACAGTTCCGGCTGATCGATTTTCACCAGCATCGGCACCGCTACCGCAACAAAAATCCCCGGCACCAGATTGATGTAGAACAGCCAGTGCCAGGAGGAAACGTCGGTGATCCAGCCACCAATCACCGGTCCCAGTGTCGGTGCCAAGGACGCCACTGCGCCGATGGTCGCGGCGGCGATCACCCGTTGTTTGCCGGTGAAGAAAAAGAACGCCGTGGTGAACACCAGCGGGATCATCGAGCCGCCAAGAAACCCTTGCAGGGCGCGGAAGGCGATCATGCTCTGAATGTTCCAGGCCGCGCCGCAGAGCAGGCTGGCCAGGGTGAAACCCACCGCGGATGCGCAGAACAGCCAGCGGGTCGAGAACACGCGGGAGAGCCAGCCGGACAGCGGAATCACGATGATCTCGGCGATCAGGTAGCTGGTCTGCACCCACGCCGTTTCGTCAGTGCCCGCCGAAAGTCCGCCACCGATATCGCGCAATGAAGCCGAAACGATCTGGATATCCAGCAGGGCAATGAACATGCCGATGCACATGGTGGCGAAGGCGAACACCTTGGTCGCCGTCGCCATGCTGGCGGCGTTGAACGGCTGCGCGGGGGCGGCGAGGGCGCGGCTCATGGCGCGCTGGCCACGGCAGGCGTTTCAGGCTCCTTGCGTGTGTCGACTTCAGCGGTCACCGACAGGCCGGGACGCAGATGCCCGAGCACGCCGTCGGCGGGATCGAGCACGATCCGCACCGGCACTCGCTGCACGATTTTGGTGAAGTTGCCGGTGGCGTTTTCCGGTGGCAACACGCTGAACTGCGAACCGCTGGCTGGCGCGAGGCTGTCGAGGTGACCGTGGAATACCTGCCCGGAGAGCACGTCGGCGTGAATGATCACTGGTTGGCCCGGTGTCATGTGCGCCAGTTGGTCTTCCTTGAAGTTGGCATCGACCCACAGCCCGCTGGCCGGCACCACCGACAACTGCTGCGAACCGGCTTGCGCATAGGCACCGACCCGCGCCCGGCGATTGCCAATCACGCCATCCATCGGTGCGCGCAACTCGGTGTAGCCGACGTTCAATTGCGCCAGGTCTCGTTCGGCCCGGGCTTGCATCAGCGCGGCACGTGCTTGCTGTTTCTGAGTGTCGATCACGTTCAATTGGCGTTGCGCCGCCAGCAGTTCAGCCTGGGCCCGAGCACTCAGCGCCTGGGCGGTCTTGAAGGTGGCGTCGGCCCGTTGCGCACTTTCCACGGAGACGGCGTTGCTGCCGACCAGGCGTTTGTAGCGTGCATTGTCGTCCCGTGAGCGGGCCGTTTCAGCGCCGGTGGCATCGATCCCGGCACGGGCCTGACCGATCACCGCGTGTTGCAGTTGTTCGGTGGCGTCGAGGTTGGCCAGCAAGGCTTCTTGCGCAGCCACCGCGCCTTCGGCCTTGGCCAGGTTGGCGCGGTAGTCACGGGAGTCGAGGCGGATCAACACATCGCCGGCCTTCACTTTCTGATTGTCGCTGACCAGCACTTCTTCGATGTAACCCGCGACCTTCGGCCCGATCACCGTCACGTCGCCGCCAATGTAGGCGTCGTCGGTTTCTTCGATGAAACGCCCGGCGGTCCACCAATGGGTGGCGTAAAGGCCTGCACATACCAGGGCAGCAATGGCCGGCGTCAGCAGGATCAGGCGCTTGAGCAGGGGAGGCTTGGGCGTGCTCACCGCAACGGCAACGTCGGGTTCAAGGCTGGGCATGCTGGTCATGGAGGATTACCTGTGGGAATCGGCGTTTAATTACGTGCGTAATATGACGTATGTAATATTTGGTCGCAATTAATTTCTGCTGCCGATCGTCAGGTGCTTATTTTCGCCAGTGGCCAGGGGTGATGCCGGTCATATCCCTGAAGAAGGCAATAAACGCACTGTCACTGGCAAAAACCAGTGCGAAGGCGCTGTAACAGGAAATCGCAGAAAGCCCCTTGTAGGAGCCGGCTTGCCGGCGATGGGGCCTTGGGATGTGCATCGATCATGCGGCCGTCATCGCCAGCAAGCCGGCTCCTACAGTGGGGTCGATGTGAACGTTGAAACCGGAGCTCACACAAACCCCTTGTAGGAGCCGGCTTACCGGCGATGGGGCCTTTGGATGTGCATCGATCATGCGGACGCCATCGCCAGCAAGCTGGCTCCTACAGTGGATCGGTGTGAACGTTGAAACTGGCGTTCACGCAAAACCCTTGTAGGAGCCGGCTTGCTGGCGATGAGGCCCTTGGATTTGCATCGATCCTCAGGCCGTCATCGCCGGCAAGCCAGCTCCTACAGTGGATCGGTGTGAACGTTGATACTGGCGTTCACACAAAATCCTTGTAGGAGCCGGCTTGCTGGCGATAGGGCCTTGGGATGTGCATCAATCATGCGAACGACATCGCCGGCAAGCCAGCTCCTACAGTGGATCGGTGTGAACGTTGAAACTGGCGTTCACGCAAAACCCTTGTAGGAGCCGGCTTGCTGGCGATGGGGCCTTTGGATGTGCATCGATCATGCGGACGTCATCGCCGGCAAGCCGGCTCCTACAGTGGATCGGTGTGAACGTTGAAACTGGCGTTCACGCAAAACCCTTGTAGGAGCCGGCTTGCCGGCGATGAGGCCCTTGGATTTGCATCGATCCTCAGGCCGCCATCGCCAGCAAGCCAGCGTCTACAGGCCTGCGTTAATCCTCGCGTTTGACGACCAAGGTGAGGATGTCGTAACTGGCGACCAGTTCACCCAGCTGGTTGGTGACTTCCACGTCCCACGCCACCACGCCCTGCGGAATGCCTTGCGGGCTCTTTTTGCCCTGATCGATTTTGCGTTTGCAGGTCAGGCGCGCCTGGATGGTGTCGCCGATGCCCACCGGGTTGATGAAGCGCAACGTATCCAGGCCGTAGTTGGCCAGCACCGGGCCCGGTGCCGGGGAGACGAACAGACCAGCCGCCGCCGACAGCACGAAGTAACCGTGGGCGATGCGTTTGCCGAATTGCGATTCCTTGGCGGCGATCTCGTCGAAGTGCATGTAGAAGTGATCGCCGGACAGGCAACCGAAGTTCACCAGATCGGCCTCGGTCACGGTGCGACGGTGGGTCAGCAGCGACTCGCCGATCTGCAGGTCCTGGAAGAACCGGCGGAACGGATGTACTTCAGTCTCGATGACCTTGGCGCCGCGCACGTATTCACCGGTGACGGCGGCGAGCATGGTCGGCGAGCCTTGCACGGCGGCGCGTTGCAGGTAGTGTTTTACCGCGCGCAGACCACCGAGCTCTTCACCGCCACCGGCACGACCCGGTCCGCCATGCTTGAGTTGTGGCAGGGGCGAGCCGTGGCCGGTGGATTCGGCGGCGGATTCGCGGTCCAGCACCAGCAAGCGACCGTGCCAGGCTGCCGCGACGGGGATTGCTTTGGCGGCGATCTGCGGATCCTTGGTGATCAGACTCGCCACCAGGCTGCCTTTGCCGCGTGCGGCCAGGGCCAGTGCTTCGTCGAGGTCGTCGTAGGCCATCAGCGTGCTGACCGGGCCGAACGCTTCGATGTCGTGCGCGCCGCCTTCAGCGTGCGGGTCGCGGGCCTGCAACAGGGTTGGCGCGAAGAACGCACCCTGGCTGACGTTTTCGCCACGCGGTTCAAAACCGTCGCGAGCGCCAAACAGCAGGTCGCTGCTTTGCAGCAGGCTTTCCAGACGCTCGGCGACGTCCTTTTGCTGATCGTGAGAGGCCAGTGCACCCATGCGCACGCCTTCCACCGACGGGTCGCCGACCACGACTTTCTTCAGGCGATCGCGCAAACGGGTCGCGACGGCATCGATGTGTTTGGCCGGCACAATCGCCCGGCGGATGGCGGTGCATTTCTGCCCTGCCTTGGTGGTCATTTCCCGTGCGACTTCCTTGATGAACAGCTCGAACTCTTCGTCGTCCGGGGTCACGTCCGGGGCGAGGATCGCGCAGTTCAGCGAGTCGGCTTCGGCGTTGAACGGCACCGAGTTGCGGATCAGGTTCGGATTGACCCGCAACTTCGCGGCAGTGTCGGCCGAACCGGTGAACGTCACCACGTCCTGGCCTTGCAGACGGTCGAGCAAGTCACCGGTGCTGCCGATGATCAGTTGCAGGCTGCCCGCCGGCAGCAAGCCGGATTCGTCCATCAGCCGCACCACGGCTTCGGTCAGGTAGCTGGTGGCGCTGGCCGGTTTGACGATGCACGGCATGCCGGCGAGAAAGCTCGGCGCGAATTTTTCCAGCATGCCCCAGATCGGGAAGTTGAACGCATTGATGTGCACCGCCAGACCACCGCGCGGCACCAGAATGTGCGTGCCGGCGAAGGTGCCGAGTTTGCTCAGCTGCATCGCCGGGCCTTCGTGGACGATGTTGCCTGACGGCAGTTCCCGCGAGCCGAGGCTGGCGTAGGTGAACAGCGTGCTGTTGCCGCCCTCGATATCGATCCAGCTGTCGGCGCGAGTGGCGCCGCTGTGGTGGGAGATCGCGTAGAGCTGTTCCTTGCGTTCGCTCAGGTACAAGGCCAGTGCCTTGAGACGTTGCGCCCGTTGCTGGAAGTCCAGCGCCATCAAGCCGCTGATGCCTTGGCGACGACCGTGCTCGACGGCTTCGGCGAAGTCCGGGCGTTCCTCGTGGGTGCGTGCAATCTCGTGACCGTCGATGGCGCTGCGCAGCACCTGGGCACCGTGTTGGCCGATCCAGCGACCGGCGATGAAACTTTGCAGGGTAGGGGCGTGAGACATCACGATTCCTCCAGGTTGTGAAAGGTGTTGGCGCGGCGGTAACCGCGCCCTTCAGGGATTACCAAAGCGCCACGGTGTAACCGACGATCAGCCGGTTTTCATCGAGGGCGGTGTTCAGGCCATTGCCGGAGCGGAAGGTCACGTTGCGCCAGCGCAGGCTGACGTCCTTGAACACGCCGCTCTGGATGACGTAACTGATGTCGGTGTCGCGCTCGCGCTCACGGCCGTTGTCGACGGTGCCGGCCTTGACGTGGCGACCGTCGGTGTAGCGGGTCATGAAGGTCAGGCCGGGAATGCCTTGCGCCGCGAAGTCGTAGTCGTAACGCAACTGCCAGGAGTCCTCGTCGGCCCGGGTGTAGGTGTTGAAGGTCACCAGGTTGACCACGTACGGATCGCCGCCGTTGAGGAACGGAAAGGCGCTGTCGCCGGACAACTGCTGGTACGTGGCGCTGACCTTGTGGGCACCGTGGGACACAGTGAACATGCTGTTGAAGTTGCGGTTGTCGATGCGCCCGGCGCGTTCGGCGCCGTCGCCCCGGCTGTCGAAATAGCGCAAGTCGCTGCGCAGATTGAAACCGTTGCCCAGCGGCTGGGTATGCACCAACCCGACAAATTGCTGGCGATAAATCTGATCGAGCTTGCCGTAGTAGTAGCTCAGGTTCAGTTGCGGACTGAACGCGTAGCTGCCGCCGGCAAAGTCGAAGTGATCACTGCTGGCGGCGGCGTAACCGATGTCATCGTTGCTGGAGGAATCCCGCAGGTTGGCCTTGGTCAGGCGCCCGGTATTCAGCGTCAGGCCACTGATTTCCTGGCTGGTCAGCAAACCGCCCTCAAAGGTCGAACCGAGCAGGCGGGTGTCGTTGTAAGTCGCCACGGGCAGCAGGGGTTGCAGGGTGCCGAGCTTCAACACGCTTTTCGATACCCGCAGCTTGCCGGTCAGCCCCAGCTCGCTGAACTCGTCCGCCGGCTCATGGCTTTTCGGACCGAAAGGCAGCAGCCCGGTGCCACGGCGATCCGGGCTGGAGTCGAGTTTCAATCCCAGCTCCCCCAACGCATCGAGACCGAAGCCTAAAGTGCCGTCGGTGAACCCGGACTCGATGCGTGCAGTGAAACCCTGCGCCCATTCTTCAGCCTTGGATTGCGCCGCGTTGTCCTGACGGAAATCGCGATTGATGTAGTGGTTGCGCATTTCAATGCGGGCCTTGCTGTCGTTGATGAAGTCAGCCATGGCGCTGGGGGCGACCATGGGCAGGCTCAATGCGGCGGCCAGCGAAAACAGTGATTCGTAGGGTGCAGAACGTGCGGGCTTCATTGTTTTTATTCCCTGCCATCAGTCGGTCGTGATTAGTGCTTGCTGGCGCCGGAGGCACCGATGCCGGTCATCGAACGGATGAACTGCGCCAGGTAGCGGCCGCGCTCAAGGGCCGCTCGCGGCGAGGTGTCGGTGACCGAAAACAGCCAGGCACTGAAAAACGCGAGGCTCATGGAAAACAGCGCCGGGTTGGAGTACGGGAACAGCGCCTTGTCGTGATGCAACACGTTGACCCACACCGCCGGGCTCAGTACCAGCAGGACAATCGCCGAGACCAGCCCCGTCAGGCTGCCGGTGACCGCGCCGCGAGTGGTCAGGCCTTTCCAGTACATCGAAAGGAACAGCACCGGGAAATTCACCGACGCGGCGATGGCCAGCACCAGGCCGGAAAGGAACGCAATGTTCTGCGATTCGAACAGCAGGCCGAGGATGATCGCCAGCACGCCGATGCACAGCGTGGCTATGCGCGAGACGCGGATTTCCTGCTGCTCGGTGGCCTGGCCCTTGCGCATCACGCAGGCATACAAATCGTGGGACACCGCCGAGGCGCCGGACAACGCCAACCCTGCAACCACCGCCAGAATGGTGGCGAACGCGACTGCCGAGATGAAGCCGAGGAACAGGTTGCCGCCCACGGCTTGTGCCAGGTGCACGGCGATCATGTTGCCGCCGCCGATGATCGCGCCGCTGGCATCGCGGAACGCAGGATCGGTGCCGACCATGACGATGGCGCCGAAGCCGACGATGATCAGCAGCAAGTAGAAGTAACCGATGAAACCGGTGGCGTAGAACACGCTTTTACGCGCTTCCTTGGCATCGCTGACGGTGAAGAAACGCATCAGGATATGCGGCAGGCCGGCGGTGCCGAACATCATGCCCAGCCCCAGAGAAATCGCATCGATCGGGTTCGACAGCAAGCCACCAGGCGCCATGATTGCGCTGCCCTTGGCGTGCACGGCAGTAGCGCCGGCGAACATCGCTTCGGTGCTGAAACCGAAATGCTTGAGCACCATGAACGCCATGAACGTGGTGCCGAACAACAGCATCACCGCTTTGATGATCTGCACCCACGTGGTGGCGAGCATGCCGCCGAAGGTCACGTAGAACACCATCAACACACCGACCAGCATCACCGCGTAGAGGTAGTCGATGCCGAACAGCAACTCGATCAGCTTGCCGGCACCGACCATCTGCGCCACCAGGTACATCAACGCAACAGTCAGGGTGCCGAAGGCCGAGGTCAGGCGCACCGGGGTTTGTTCCAGACGATAAGAGACCACGTCGGCGAACGTATATTTGCCGAGGTTGCGCAGGCGCTCAGCGATCAGGAACAGGATGATCGGCCAGCCCGCCAACACGCCCAGGGCGTAGAGCAAGCCGTCGTAGCCATTGAGAAACATCATCGCCGAGATGCCGAGGAAGGACGCCGCCGAGATCATGTCGCCGGCAATCGCCAGGCCGTTCTGGAAGCCGGTCATGCCGCCGCCGGCGGTGTAGAAATCGCTGGCGGAGCGGGTACGCAATGCGGCCCAGCGCGTGACGCCGAGGGTGAACAGCACGAACACCAGGAACATGCCGATGGCGTTCCAGTTCAATGGGCGGGACGCGCCGTCGGCAGCGACCGCGAAGTCGGTGACCGCTGCCAGCGGCAACAGGAACAACGCCAGGAGCCGGCTCATCGGGCGCACTCCTGTTTCAGCTTTTCGTTGAGCGGATCAATCACGTTGTTGGCGCGATAGACGTAGAAACCGGTCAGCGCGAAGGCCAATACCACGATCACCACACCGACCAGCATGCCCACCGAGGTCACGCCGCCGCTCAAGGACTGGCCGAGGGTGGCGGGGGAGAACGCCACCAGCAACACGAAGCCGAAATAGATCACCAGCATGATCAGCGACAGCGACCAGTACAGGTTTTGTTTGCGACGAACCAGCTGGATGAAATCGGGGTGCTGGCGGATGAGTTCTACGTCAGTGGGTGTCATGGCACGCTCTCTGTTGTTTTTGTTGTTGTGGGGTGAAGCAGGTTCTCGGGGGCGCCCCGGTCCCTGTAGGAGCGAGGCTTGCCCGCGAAGAGGCCGGCAGATTCAACATTGATGTCGTCTGATGGTCAGTCTTCGCGGGCAAGCCTCGCTCCTACAGGTTCCGTGTTTGCCGGATAATCAGAGTTGGTCGAAATCCAGGATGACTTTGTCGCTGACCGGATACGCCTGGCACGACAGCACGTAACCGGCGGCCACTTCGTAGTCCTCCAGGGCGTGGTTGCTGTCCATCTCCACTTCGCCTTCGATGACCTTGCATTTGCACGTCGAGCACACGCCGGCCTTGCACGAGTAAGGCAGTTCGGCGCCCTGGGCGTTGCCGGCATCGAGGATGCTCTGGCTGTTGCGCGGCAGGTCGAAGGCCTGCGCGCGGCCGTCGCTGATGACGGTGATCTGGCTGACCGCCGCATCCACCTGGCGCGCTGCCTCGCGAGCCTCGCGTTTTTGCTGGCTGCCAGCGGCGGCGAACAGTTCGAAATGGATGCGCTCCGGTGCCATGCCTTTGGCCTTGAGGCTGTCGCGCACGGTTTCGGTCATCTCCTGCGGGCCACAGATGAATGCCGCATCGAGGGCTTTGACATCGAGCCAGCGGGAGAACAGTTGCTCGCATTTCTCAGCGTTGATCCGGCCGTTGTACAGGTCGACATCCTGCTGCTCGCGACTGAACACGAAGATCAGGTTCAGACGCTGCAAGTAGCGGTTTTTCAGATCTTCGAGCTGTTCACGGAACAGCGCGCCGGAACTTGAGCGGTTGCCATACAGCAGCGTGACGCGGCTGTGCGGTTCGGTTTGCAGGGTGGTCTTGATGATCGACAGGATCGGCGTGATGCCGCTGCCCGCCGCCACGGCCAGGTAATGACCGTGGCGTTGTGGGTCGAGCTCGACGCAGAAGCGCCCGGCCGGCGGCATTACTTCCAGGCTGTGCCCGGCCTTGAGCTGCTCATTGGCGAATGCGGAGAAACGCCCGCCGGCCACACGCTTGATCGCGACGCGCAGTTCGCCGTCATTGACGCCGGTGCAGATCGAATACGAACGACGCACTTCTTCGCCATCCATCTGCGTGCGCATCACCAGGTGCTGGCCCTGGGTGAAGTGAAAACTGTCTTGCAGGTGCTGCGGAATATCGAAGGCGATGGACACCGCGTCACGGGTTTCGGCGCGCACGTCCTTGATGGTCAGGCTGTGAAATTTGCTCATTATTGTTCTCCAGCTGGGACGGCCGATCGCCGCTCAGATGCACTTGAAATAGTCGAACGGCTCGCGGCAATCGACGCAGCGGTACAACGCCTTGCACGCGGTGGAACCGAACTCGCTGAGCACTTCGGTGTGCGCGCTGCCGCATTGCGGGCAGACGATCACCGGACTTTCGCCGAGCAGGCTGCGTTTGCTGGTGCTGCCGTCCGGCGGCGCGATGCCATAAGCACGCAGGCGTTCGCGGCCGATGTCGGTGATCCAGTCGGTGGTCCACGCCGGGGTCAATTTGCGTTCCAGTTGCGGTGCCCTGAAGCCGGCAAGCTCCAGCGCATCGCGGATGTCGCTTTCAATCACCTCGGTGGCGGGGCAGCCGGAGTAGGTCGGCGTGACCACCACGTGCAAGTGGCCGGCTTGCCAGTCGAGATCGCGCACGATGCCGAGGTCGACCACGCTGACCACCGGCACTTCCGGGTCCATGACCTGCGCCAGGGTCGCCCACGCGGCGGCCAGGTCGGTCGGTTGGGCCGGCCGGGCGCCGAGGTCGCTGGCGATCAGCTCACCAGGTTGCATCGGGGTACGCTCGTGGCAGGAATTGCATCTCCGCCAACAGGATGCCGAGGTGTTCGGTGTGCAGCCCCTTGCGCGCATTCAGGTAGAAATAGCTCGGCGCGGCAGGCACGGGCAGGGTGGCGCTGGCGAAAATCTCGTTGACCCTGGCTTGCCACGCGGCGGCGACGGTGGCGATGTCCGGGGTGATGCCGGCTTCGCACAGACGCTGTTCGCTGTCATCGGCGGCGATCAGTTCCACGGTAAAGCGCCAGACCTCAGGGATCGCTGCGAGCATGCGCTTGTGGCTTTCCTCGGTGCCGTCGCCCAGACGCTCGACCCACTCGCCGGAACGGCGTAGGTGATAGGTGACTTCCTTTACAGCTTTGGCAGCGATCCCGGCGATGCGCTCATCGCTGGACTGGCTCAGACCTTTAAGCACTTCCAGGTGCCAGGCGTCATACAGGAACTGCTTGAGGATGGTCACCGCGTAATCGCCGTTGGGTTGTTCCACCAGCAGCAGGTTGCGATAGGCGCGCTCATCGCGACGGAACGCCAGGTGATCGGCATCGCGATCGTCGCCCAGCAGTTCAGCGGCGTATTCCAGCCAGTTGCGCGCCTGGCCGACGAGGTCGAGGCCGACATTCATCAGCGCCAGTTCTTCTTCCAGCGCCGGCGCCTTGCCGCACCATTGGCACAGGCGCTGGCCCTGGATCAGGGCGCTGTCGCCGAGGCGCAGCAGGTATTCGATCAGATCGGTGTTGTTATTCATGGTCGACCTCACATGTGCCCGACTTCGGCCGGCAGCTCGTAGAAGCTGGCATGGCGATAAACCTTGTCGTCCGACGGGTCGAACAGCGGGTCTTTTTCATCCGGCGACGAGGCGGTGATCAGTGCCGACGGCACGACCCATAGGCTCACGCCTTCGCTGCGACGGGTGTACAACTCACGCGCGTTCTCGATGGCCATGGTGGTGTCGGCGGCATGCACGCTGCCGACGTGCTTGTGGTTGAGGCCGTGCTTGCTGCGCACGAAGACTTCGAAAAGGGTCCATTCGGACATGGCGGTGTCTCCAGATCAGGTGGCCGAATCAGGCGGCGTTCTTGTTTTGTTTTTTGCGGGCGTGGGCAACTGCGGCTTCGCGGACCCAGGCGCCGTCTTCAATGGCTTTGCGGCGAGTGGCGACGCGTTCCTGGTTGCACGGGCCGTTGCCCTTGAGCACTTCGTAGAACTCGCTCCACTGGATTTCACCGAAGTCGTAATGGCCGCGTTCGGCGTTCCACTTCAGGTCCGGATCGGGGCAGGTGCAACCGAGCAATTCGAGTTGCGGGATGGTCTGGTCGATGAAGCGCTGGCGCAGTTCGTCGTTGCTCTGGCGCTTGATTTTCCAGGCCATGGACTGGGCGCTGTTCGGCGAGTGTTCGTCGCTCGGGCCGAACATCATCAGCGACGGCCACCACAGGCGGTTGATCGCGTCCTGGACCATGTCTTTTTGCGCCTGATTGCCGTGGCGCATCATGGTCAAAAGGATTTCGTAGCCTTGGCGCTGGTGGAAACTTTCTTCCTTGCAGATGCGCACCATGGCCCGGGAGTAGGGGCCATATGAGGTGCGCTGCAACACCACCTGATTGACGATAGCGGCGCCGTCCACCAGCCAGCCCACGGCGCCCATGTCGGCCCAGTTCAAGGTCGGGTAGTTGAAGATGCTCGAGTACTTGGCCTTGCCGCTGTGCAGCTTGGCGATTTCTTCGTCGCGGTCGGCGCCGAGGGTTTCCATGGCGCTGTACAGGTACAGGCCGTGGCCGGCTTCGTCCTGAATCTTGGCCATCAATTGCAGTTTGCGTTTGAGCGATGGCGCGCGGGTGACCCAGTTGCCTTCGGGCAGCATGCCGACGATTTCCGAGTGGGCGTGCTGCGAGATCTGCCGGATCAGGGTCTGGCGATAGGCATCAGGCATCCAGTTTTTCGCTTCGATCTTGATTTCTGAATCGATTTTTTCCTGGAAGGCGCGTTCCTGTTCGGACATTTCCGACAGGTCCTTGATGCGCTTAACGCCGGTTTCTACGAGCTGTGCGTACATTGGGGGTCTCCCGCCTTGAATCTGATCGAGGGCATGGAGAACTTTATAAGCGATACAGAATTTAATATCAAACACAAAATATCGTGTCGTATGTTTTTTTGTATCGCTTTCGACGTACGGGGCAAGTCCGGTTTCTGGACAGCCTGATGGCGCCTTAGTAGCATCCGCTGCTTACCGACTGGGCGACTCGTCGTCGGTGACGGAATTTCAAGGAGTGGGCATGCAGGATTTCACCTTCGGTAAGGTCAGGATTCATTTTCACATCGAGCATGGGGTGGTGATCAGCAATACGCCGAGCCGTCGTGTGGTATGGATCAGAACGAAGGGAGGCGATGAGCTCCGTCTGGAATATGCTTTTGAAGATTTCCATTTACGCAAAGGTCATGAGGTTTACGTGATCTACGCCGGAAGTTCACACAAGGAAGACATGTACCCCGTGCTTCTGCGCAATCACAATCTTTCCCTCAGTTTCGACTTGGAATCGAGTGATTTTCTCTACCAGGAATTGATCCCGACTATGCGCGCCAACGGGTGGATTTTGGCGGTTCTGTTGATCCCGTGGCCTTTCATCTTTTTTCTGTCCGGCCAGTGGTGGGGAGGGATCGTGCTGCCGATGATCTATTTAATGACAGTGGGAAAGTTCGACGACAAGCGCAAAGCACGACTGGTGCCTGAGCTGGATAACCACATCTACATGCTGGACAGGCGCGCCACTGCCAGACGCGTCGTCACAAGAGCGCTCTCGCGTAATCTCTGACTCGTTCGTTGTGGTTCACATGACCCTGTAGGAGCTGGCTTGTCGGGTCGCCGCATCGCAGCGATGGGCGTCAACGATTACGCGTGCTGCCTGAATGAACGCGTCGCCTAGACGATTTTCGCCGGCAAGCCGGCTCCTACAGGGAATCCCATACGCTTTTGATTTCCACCACTCATCAGGCCGAGCGTTAGCTCGCCTTCAGCTCTTGATCTGAGCGCCCCCTCGAGAGGCCGAGTGGAGGTTCTGCGCAGTGGGCAACCCGGCATGGATGCCGGGTTAGCCGCCCCCGGCCATGGATGGCCGATGGCGGCGGGCCCACGGAGCAGGACCGGAGCGAGGGAATGCCGAGCCTAGGCGAGGCACCGAACGAAAGGGGCAAGAGCCCTTGGTTACTTGGGGCTCTTCCAAGTGACTCGCCGTAAGGGCGAAACCATTAGCGGCCGTTACCGCAGGAATGGATATGTACACCCTCATATAGCCATCGCCGGCAAGCCGGCTCCTACAAGGACCGTGTACATCCGCGAGAGTCGGGCTGCCTATAAAGCCTTCGCGAGCAGGCTCGCTCCCACAGGATTCGTGCGCGCACACCAAAAAAAAGCCCCGCAAAAGCGGGGCTTAAAGGGTGCAGCAGTCATGCTTTCGGGCGTTTGTCCATTACGTGACAAGCCTTGCCCTCAGAGCGCTTGATCGAATGCAGAGGCTGCAAAACAATCCGCGAACTGATCCCGATATTCGTCTTGATGTGCTTGCTCAACTCGCCACAAACAGCCCTCTGCTGCTCATCGCTCAAGTGCTGGTGCTCAGCCTTCAACTCGACATGCACATCCACGCTGTCCAGGTTCCCGTTGCGATACAGATGAATCTCATAACACTCTGAAAGCTGTTTGATTTTCAGTACCTGCTCCTCGATCTGCGTCGGAAACACGTTAACCCCGCGAATGATCAACATGTCATCGCTACGCCCGGTGATCTTGTCGATCCGCCGCATCGGCCGCGCAGTCCCCGGCAACAAGCGCGTCAGGTCGCGGGTGCGGTAGCGGATCATCGGCAAGGCTTCCTTGCTCAGGGACGTGAACACCAGCTCGCCCATCTGCCCGTCCGGCAGCACTTCACCGGTGACCGGGTCGATGATTTCCGGGTAGAAATGGTCTTCCCAGATCGTCGGCCCGTCCTTGGTTTCGGCGCATTCCATGGCGACGCCCGGCCCCATGATTTCCGAGAGTCCGTAGATGTCCAGTGCGGTGATGCCCAAACGGTTCTCGATGGCGCTGCGCAGTTCGCCGGTCCACGGCTCGGCACCGAAGATGCCCAGGCGCAGGGCCAGTTTGTGCGGGTCGATGCCCTGGCGCTCGATTTCATCGGCGATGTTGAGCATGTACGACGGCGTGACCATGATGATGTCCGGCTGGAAATCCTTGATCAGTTGCACTTGCTTTTCAGTCTGGCCGCCGGACATCGGAATTACCGTGCAACCCAGGCGTTCGGCGCCGTAGTGCGCGCCGAGGCCGCCGGTGAACAGGCCGTAGCCATAGGAAATGTGCACTTTGTCGCCACGTCGGCCACCGGCTGCGCGGATCGAGCGCGCGACCACGTTGGCCCAGGTGTCGATGTCGTTCTGCGTGTAACCGACGACGGTCGGTTTGCCGGTGGTGCCGCTGGACGCGTGCAGGCGCACCACGTCCTGCATCGGCACGGCAAACATGCCGTAGGGGTAGTTGTCGCGCAGGTCGGATTTGGTGGTGAACGGAAACTTCGCCAGGTCTTCCAGGGATTTGATGTCATCCGGGTGCACGCCCAGTGCATCGAAGCGCTGACGGTACAGCGGCACATTTTTGTAGGCGTGGTTGAGGCTCCAGCGCAGGCGTTCCAGCTGGTGCTGACGGAGTTCGTCAATGCTGGCGGTTTCCAGCGGGTCCAGCACGGGATCAAGCACGGCTTTGGCAATTGGCATGTTCATAACTTCACTCGAATTATTTTTGTGTTTCAGCCCGGCCGCAGCCGGGCTTTGAGTGCATGCCCCAAGGATACCTCTAGGCTCCCCGGGAATCGCGATTCTTTAGTCGGACAAGCGCTCAATGATCAGCGCAATGCCCTGGCCGACGCCGATGCACATGGTGCACAAGGCGTAGCGGCCCTGACGTTCTTCCAGTTCGTGCAGGGCGGTGGTGACCAGCCGCGCACCGCTCATGCCCAATGGGTGGCCGAGGGCGATGGCGCCGCCATTCGGGTTGACCCGCGGGTCGGTGTCGCTCAAACCCAGTTCTCGCAACACCGCCAGGCCTTGCGCGGCGAAGGCTTCATTGAGTTCGATCACGTCCATGTCGGCGAGGCTCAGGTTGGCCAGTTCCAGCACTTTGCGCGTCGCTGGCACCGGGCCGATGCCCATGATGCGAGGCTCGACGCCGGCAGTGGCCATGGCCACAACCCGGCCGCGAGCCTTCAGGCCGTGGCGTTTGGCGACCGCCGGGCTGGCCAGCAACAGCGCGCAAGCGCCGTCATTGACCCCGGAGGCATTGCCGGCGGTGACGCTGCCGCCTTCGCGAAACGGCGTGCCGAGTTTCTGCAACTGCTCAAGCGTGGTGTCGCCGCGTGGGTGTTCGTCATGCTCGACGACTTTGGCCGGGCCTTTGCGCTGCGGGATTTCCACCGCGACGATTTCCTTGGCCAGACGCCCACTGGCCTGGGCCGCGCCGGCACGCTGCTGGCTGCGCAGGGCAAAGGCGTCCTGGTCGGCGCGGGAGATGTTGAACTGCTCGGCGACGTTCTCGGCGGTTTCCGGCATCGAGTCGATGCCGTAGGTTTTTTTCATCAGCGGATTGACGAAGCGCCAGCCGATGGTGGTGTCGTAGACCTGCGCATCCCGGGAGAAGGCCTGTTCGGCCTTGCCCATGACCAGCGGCGCGCGGGACATCGATTCGACGCCGCCGACCAGCATCAGCCCGGCTTCGCCGCAACGAATCGCCCGCGCTGCGGTGCCGATGGCATCCAGCCCGGAACCGCACAAACGGTTGAGCGTGGTCCCCGGCACGCTGACCGGCAAGCCGGCCAGCAGCGCCGACATGCGTGCGACGTTGCGGTTGTCTTCGCCGGCCTGGTTGGCGCAACCGTAGATCACATCATCCACGGCATTCCAGTTGACCTGCGGGTGGCGGCGCAGCAGTTCGCGCAACGGCACTGCACCGAGGTCGTCGGCGCGTACGCTGCTCAAGGCACCGGCGTAGCGGCCGATCGGGGTCCGCACGGCGTCGATGATCAAGGCGTCATTCATTCGGGGTCTCCTGCGCGAGCACAGCGCCGCGCACTTTGTAGGATTTGCCATGGAACAGCGCGATCAGCTGGCCCAGTTGGTTTTCAATCCGCACGTCGTAGTTGCCGGTGCGACCGGAGCGGCTCTGCTCGGTGCAATCGGCGGTCAAGGTGTCGCCCAGGCGTGCCGGGGCGATGTAGTCGATGCTGCAACCGATGGCCACGGTGGCTTCGTTGTAGCTGTTGCAGGCAAAGGCAAACGCCGAGTCGGCGAGGGCGAACAGGTAACCGCCGTGGCAAGTGCCGTGGCCCTGAATCATGTCGGCGCGCACGCTCATGCCGACGCGGGCGCAGCCCGGTGCCGCCGAGAGCAGACGCATGCCCATGGCCTGGCTCGCGGCGTCGCGCTTGAACATCGTTTGCGCGCAGTTGCTGGCCAGGTTCATTGCTTCGTGATTAGTCATGGAACGTCCTCCCTTCAGCGACGCGACGGCGCAACAGCAGCGACGGTCGATAGCGTTGTTCGCCGTAGCTCGTTTGCAGGTTTTCCAGCACGTTGAGGATGTGCGCGAGGCCAATGGCGTCGGCCCAGGCCAGCGGGCCTTGCGGGTAATTGACGCCGGCGCGCATCGCCAGATCGATGTCGGCGGCCGAGGCCACGCCTTGCAGCACGGCGTCGGCGGCTTCGTTGGCGAGCATCGCCACCGTGCGCAACACTGCGAGCGCGGGGCTGTCGCTGAGTTGGCTGACGGTGAATCCAGCGCGTTGCAGCAGTGCGACGCCGTGTTCGAGTGCCGAAGGGGAGATGTCTGCCGAGCAACTGATGGCGATGCGGCTGGCCTTGCCGTAGTCGAAGGCCAGGTCCAGCAGGATCAGATTGCGCAGCCCGTCTTCTTTCGCCCGCTGACAGGCCATACGCCCGTCGCTAAGCGCCAGCACGGCATCGCCGACTTTCAACAGGCCTTGGCCATCGCGCTGAATGACGTTGATCTGATGTTCGCGCAGACGCGCAATCAACGCGTTGGCGATGCCGAGATCACCTTCCACGACGCAGGTTTCAACCGGGTGATCGCTGCTGATAGAGGTCGGCTGTGGTCGCTCGGAGCCTTCCACATAACGGTAGAAGCCATGGCCGCTTTTGCGACCCAGGCGCCCGGCGTCGACCAATTCCTTCTGAATCAGCGAAGGCAGGAAACGTGTGTCCCCGTAATAGGCATCAAACACCGAGCAGGTCACGGCATAGTTGACGTCATGGCCGATCAGGTCGGTCAGCTCGAAGGCGCCCATCGCAAAACCACCGGCCTCGCGCATCAGCGCATCCAGCGTCGGGCAATCCGCCGCGCCTTCCTGCAGCAGGCGCAGGCTTTCGGCGTAGAACGGGCGGGCGACGCGGTTGACGATAAAGCCCGGCGTAGAGCGGGTATGTACGGGTTTTTTGCCCCAGGCTTTGGCGGTGTCGTACAGACACTCGGCCAACGCCGGATCGCTGGCCAGCCCGGAAACGATTTCCACCAGCGCCATGACCGGCGCCGGGTTGAAGAAGTGCAAGCCGAGCAAGCGTTGCGGGTGGTTCAGTTGCGCGGCGATGCTGGTGATCGACAGCGACGAGGTGTTGCTCGCCAGAATGCAGTGCTCACCGCAGATGCCTTCCAGTTGGCGAAAGAGTGCGCGTTTGACCTCAAGGTTTTCGACGATGGCTTCGATGATCAGCTCGCACTCGGCCAGCGCTTCGATGGCTTCTACAGCGTGCAGGCGCGCAATCGTTGCGCTGCGCGACTCGGCGGACAGTTTGCCGTTCTCGACCCGTTTGCCCAGTTGTCGATCAATGCCTTCAATGGCCTGCGCCGCAGCGCCGGGGCGATTGTCCAGCAGCAACACCGGATGACCGGCCTGCGCCGCGACCTGGGCAATGCCTGCGCCCATGGCCCCGGCGCCGATCACCGCGATGCGCGCGTTAGTGTTCAGTGCGGTCATGACTCAGCGCCCCTTGAAGCTTGGGCTGCGTTTTTCCATGAACGCGCTGACGCCTTCACGGTAATCCTCGCTGCGCCCGGCCAGGCGTTGCAGGTCTTTTTCCAGCTCCAGCTGTTCATCGAAGGTGTTGCTCAGGCTGGCGTTGAGGCTGCGCTTGATCAGCGCCAGGCCGTACGTCGGTTGTGTGGCCAGATGGCGGGCGAGGGTCAGGGCTTCATTGCGTAATTCGGCGTCATCCACCACGCGGTAGATCAGCCCCCATTGCTCGGCTTGCTCGGCGCTCAGGCGATTGCCGAGCAAGGCCAGCGCCTTGGCGCGGGCCATGCCGACCAGGCGCGGCAAGGTCCAGGTGCCGCCGGAATCCGGGATCAAACCGATCTTGCAGAAGGCCTGGATGAAGCTCGCCGAACGCGCTGCCAATACCAGGTCGCAAGCCAGTGGAATGTTGGCGCCGGCGCCGGCCGCCACGCCGTTGACCGCGCAGATCACCGGCAGCGGCAGGTCGCGCAATTGGCGGATCAGCGGGTTGTAGAACTTCTCGATGGACTCGCCCAGATCCGGCACGGCGCTGCCCGGCGCGACATTGCGGTCGCTGAGGTCTTGCCCGGCGCAGAAACCGCGACCTTCACCGGTCAGCAGCAGTACGCGCACGTCCGGATTCTGCCGAACCTGCTTGAGCGCTTCCTTCACTTCGCCGTGCATCTGCGTGTTGAAGCTGTTGAGTTGGTCCGGGCGATTGAGGCTCAGCAGGGCAACGCCGGCCTCGATGGAAAACAGGATGTGTTCGAAGTTCATGGTCTTGGCGTTCTCTGGGAGGTCGTTCGAATTCGTTATCGATGGCCGGATTACTGGCCAGTGAAGGTCGGCGTGCGCTTTTGCTGAAAGGCCGCGATGCCTTCGTCACGGTCGCGGGTGCCGGCCAGCACGGTGAAGGCGTGGCGCTCGAAACGCAGGCCGCTGGCGAGGTCGGTGTCCATCGCCTTGAGCAGCGCTTCCTTGGCCAGGCGCACCGCCAGTGGTGCTTTCGTGGCAATGCTGCGGGCGATCTGCAGCGCACGCTCGACGGTGAATTCCGGTTGGGTGACTTCGCTGACCAGCCCGGCGCGCTGGGCCTGGCGGGCGTCGATCGGCTCACCGGTCAGGACCATCTGCATGGCCATGGATTTGCCGACGGCGCGCAGCAAACGTTGGGTGCCGCCGGCGCCGGGCATGATCCCGAGGTTGATTTCCGGCTGGCCGAAACGTGCGTCCTCGCCGGCGATGATGATGTCGGCGTGCATCGCCAGTTCGCAGCCACCGCCGAGGGCGAAGCCGTTGACGGCGGCGATCAGCGGTTTGTTGAAGCGGGTGATGGTTTGCCACGACGCCTGGCGCGGGTCGTCGAGGATGCCGACCAGATTGCGCTCGGCCATTTCCTTGATGTCGGCACCGGCCGCGAAGGCTTTGCGGCTACCGGTCAGGACCACGACGCGAGTCTCGGCATCGGCTTGCGCGGCCGTCAGTTCGTCCGCCAGTTCACCCAGCAATTGGGTGGTCAGGGCATTCAGCGCTTGCGGACGCTGCAACGTAATCAGGCGGACGCCCGGTTCGAGGAATTCGACAGCAAGGGTTAGAGGCATGGCGGATGCCCTCACGGTGCACGCTCGGCTGTAATGCCGGCTCATTATTGGATCGGCGCGTAGGCCGGTTTTGCCGGAGTATACCTATAACGTGATACGTAAATGCAATATAAAAATAGATTTAATGTGTCCTATCGTCGGGTTTGTGGTTTTATGGTTGTGGTTTGAATAGCTTTGATCAAGCGCTGGATGCGCCTGTTTTATTGGTTTTAGCCGGGGTTTTGTCGTCTAAATAGACGCGGCGGGCCAGTGGCTTTGTAAGTGATACGGTTTTTGTGCTTTGTTAATGTAAAAGTGATGTGATACAAAATTAGTCTACATCGGCATCGCTTTGTGAATGCTCTAATAAGGAAACGCCCCATGACTTGCTACAGCCTCGATGGCCTGACTCCGGTGGTTGACCCCAGCGCTTACGTTCACCCGTCCGCCGTGCTGATCGGCGACGTGATCATCGGTCCCCATTGCTACGTCGGTCCGCTGGCGAGTCTGCGCGGTGACTTCGGCCGGATCGTGCTGGAGGAGGGCGCCAATCTGCAGGACACCTGCGTGATGCACGGTTTCCCGGACAGCGACACCGTGGTCGAGCGCAACGGCCACATCGGCCATGGTGCGGTGTTGCACGGCTGCCGGATTGGTGCCGACGCGTTGGTGGGGATGAATGCGGTGGTGATGGATAATGCGCGCATCGGTGCTCGCTCATTCGTCTCGGCGGCGGCCTTCGTCAAGGCCGGTTTCGAAGGTCCCGAGCAGTCGCTGATCATGGGCGCGCCGGCCAGCGTCAAGCGCAGCCTCAGCGATGAAGAGGTGTCGTGGAAGCAGGCGGGCACTCGTGAATATCAGCAACTGGCCAAGCGTTGCCTTGAGCAGATGCAAGTCTGCGAGCCGCTGACCGAACCGGAGCCCGACCGCCCGCGTATCAGCGACAGCGGCCTGCGGCCCAAGGGCAGTTCTCTGTGAAAGTTGTTCCCCTGTAGGAGCGAAGCTTGCTCGCGAAGGTGTGTCAGTCGACAGCCCTTTAGCTGACACACCTTCGCGAGCAA